>NZ_JAAGPL010000100.1:0-31060 GCF_017104785.1 Burkholderia sp. Ac-20353
CCCGCGGCGCTCGCGCAGCCCGCCCCGCGCCATGCGCGCCCGCCCGCACCGGCCGAACCGGCCGTCTGGGCCGCCGACCTGCACCTGAGCCCGGATGAACGCTATGCGTATGTGTCCGAGCGCACGACGAGCCAGCTCGTCTGCTTTCGCCGCAACGCTGACGGAACGTTCGATCCCGTGCACGCGACGGCCACCGAGACGCAGCCGCGCGGCTTCGCGATCGATCCGTCCGGACGGTTTCTCGTCGCGTGCGGCGAGCAATCGGAACAGTTGTCGGTCTATGCGATCGCGCCCGACGACGGCACGCTGTCGCTGTGTGCGCGCGCGGACGGCGGGCGCGGCGCGAACTGGATCGAGATCGTGTAGTGCGCGCAGTCGACAAGCCGTTGCGCGATTGCGCCGTCCGTCTCGCCGTCACCGCAACTCGCCTGAGCTGACGCCAATTCCGCACGTCAACGCACCGACCTCCCCGCTCAGCGCCGCTCGCTCGGCGCAACACCGGTCCAGCGCTTGAACGCGCGCGTGAAATTCGCGCGATCCGTGTAACCGACCCGCGCCGCGATCTCGTCGACCGGCAGGCGCGTGCTTTCGAGCAGCCGCAGCGCGTCGCGCAGGCGAATCTCGTCGAGCAGTGCGGAATAGGTCGCACCGTATTCCGCGAGCTTGCGCTTGAGCGTGCGCGCCGACATGTGCAGCTCGCGCGCGATGTCGTCGAGCGACGGGTAGCCGCGCATCCCGCAGATCAGCAGGTTGCGCACCCGCTCGACGACGCTCTCCGCATAGCCTAGCCGCACGAGCTCGGCCTCGCACTGCTGGACGATCATCTGCGCGGTCTGCGCGTTCGCGGTGCCGATCGGCTCGTCGAGCAGCGCGGCGTCGCAGCGGATCCGGTTCGCGCTCGCGTCGAAGTGGCAGCGCGGCAGCCGCACGCGATAGCGCGCAAACCATGGCGGCTCGGGCCATTCGAAATGCAGCTCGGCGCGCGACGTGAGCATGCGGCCGGGCACGGGCTCGAGCAACGAATTGAACAGGATCGCCGTCTCGACCATGAAGTTCTCGACCGCGAACTGTCTTAGCCGGCCGAGCGGCAACGCCTCGAGCACTTCGATCTGTGCGGTGTCGTCGAACTGCGTGAGACGCACCGAGAAGAACGGCACGCGAGTCGGCAGGTAACGGATGCCGAGCTGGATCGCCTCGCCGAGCGTCGCGCAGCTCATCAGCCCGAAGCCGATCAGCCCCGATTTCGTGAGACTGCTGCGCAGGCCGATCTCGATCGCGATCGACGGGTCGCCGGTCGCGTCGAGCAGGTTGAAGACGATCGTCGCCTGCTGCAGCGGCGTGATCCGCGCGTCGGGCAGCGCGAGCCGCTCGCGTGCGACGCCTGAGCCGGCAAGGATCCGGCCCGCGTGGATCCCGCGCTCCTCGGCGAGCATCAGCATGAACAGCGCATACGCGGACGATACCGTCGCCTTGTTCAACTGGCGCGCGGCGTCCTGGACGGACAGGGCCATGCATCGACTCCGGAACGGTTTTCGCGGATTGTAGCGGCCGCTGGCCCGCGAAGACACATGGGCAGGACTCTAGAGTCTGCATGCGTATGGAACGTGCATGCGTTGCCACGAGGTCACGCACTCGACACACGATGGCCCGAAATGACACCGCCATTGGCACCGGCGGCCCTCGCACGCACCGCGGCGCACGCCTATGCTTGTCACATCGGCATTGCGCCTCACCCTCATGCAGGAATCCCGGTCAATGAACCCGCGAGCCCGAATCACGTTCCGCAACGACGCGGAGAAAGTCGCGTACGTGCGCCGCGAAGTCAACGCGGCGAGCGACGCGATCCGCGCGCGCTTTCCGCTGCTCGACAACCAGAATCTCGTCGGAGCGGGCGTGATGGCCGCGTGCGTCGCCGCGATGCTCGCGATCGCGTGGCTGTATGCGCGCGGCACGCTCGCGTGGTATGTCGCGCTGCCGCTCGCTGCGTTCGCGACGTCGCTGATCCACGAGCTCGAGCACGACCTGATCCACCTGATGTACTTCAGGAAGACGCCGTGGGCGTACCACCTGATGATGGCGCTGTGCTGGCTCACGCGGCCCGGCACGATCAATCCGTGGACGCGGCGGCGCATGCATCTGCACCACCACAAGGTGTCGGGCGGCGAATCGGATCTCGAGGAATTCGGGATCACCAACGGCGAGCGCTGGGGCGTGAAGCGCCTGCTGATGCTCGCCGACGGAATGCTCGCGGTGGTGCTGCGCCCGGACGCGATGCGCCGCAAGGTGAAGCAGTACGTCGCCGCGCAGCCCGTGCAGGATGCCGCCGAGCGCACGCAGCTGCGCGTCGAGCAGGTGTCGTCATACATGCCCGTCGGCCACCTGTACTACGCGCTGTGGCATGCGTTCATCGTCTACCACGTCGGCCTGTTCGCGCTCGGTGCGCTCGGCCACCCGGTCGCGGTGCCGGCCATCGTCGAACGCGCGATGCACGTCGTCGACTTCCTCGCGGTGGTCTGGCTCGGGCCGAACTTCGTGCGCAGCTTCTGCATCAACTTCGTCAGCTCGAACATGCACTACTTCGGCGACATCGACTCGCGCAACGTGATCCAGCAGACGCAGGTGCTCAACCCGTGGTGGATGCTGCCGTTCCAGCTGTTCTGCTTCAACTTCGGCAGCACGCACGCGATCCATCACTTCGTGGTGCGCGACCCCTTCTACATCCGCCAGCTCACCGCGAGCACCGCGCACGCGGCGCTGCGCGAAGTCGGCGTGCGCTTCAACGACGTCGGCACCTTCGCGCGCGCGAATCGCTGGGGGTCGTATCGCCCGGCGCGCGACGGCCAGGCCGACTTGTAACAGAAACCGTAACCAGCGGTAATCCTTTCGCGTTCACGTGATACCTGAAGCTCGCCGCGCGGCGCACCGGCACCGCGCGGCGACGCGCATCCGCCCGCCTATTCGTCTGCCCTTACGCGTTGTTACGCGGCACACATCTCGTTACCTTTGCTCATAACCGGCTCGGTTAAAGTCGGGCTCCAATTAATTTAAATCATCAGATTTAAATATCAATTGGTCTAATCAATAATTACCTTGCTCTCTCCATCGTGCCGGCGCGCGCCGCGCGCACGCGGCGGCGGAGAGTTGGCGGCGTCCAGAACCGCCCCCCGTTCGGCCTTGCCGGTACCCTGGCAGAGCGGTCGAACGTCGTTTACTGATCCCCTCGATGACGGCTCCGGACACATGCGGGCGCGGCCTGAACGCGCGCCCCCGTGCGTCGCGGCGTGGCGTCGCGGGTGCTCGCCGGTTGCCGCGCAACCCCCTCCGAATCCCTGAACAGGAATAATCCGATGCGAAGAATTGCCCCGTTGGTTCTCTCCCTGATCGTCCCCGTGATGCTCGCTGCGTGCGGCGGCGACGATGGCGGCACCCAGAGCGCGAGCGCACTGAGCTGGAACGGCGGCTGGAGCCGCTCCGGCTCCGGCTCGACGCCGACGTCGTCGACGGGCTCGGGCACGTCGTCCACGTCCACGTCGACCAGCACGAGTTCCGGCACGACCCCGACCACCACCGCGTCGAGCGGCCCCGGCTTCGCAGTGGCCGCGCCGTGGATGTCGTACTACGGCGACACTACCGGCATCGACCTGAACCGCGCGGCCAGCACGTTCCGCGTGATGGACGTCGACCTCGATCCGGGCGTCGGCAACTTCGCGCCGAGCGACGTCGTGACGCTGAAGAACAACGGCCAGAACAAAGTGCTGAGCTACCTGAACCTCGGCTCGTGCGAGCACTGGCGCGATTACTGGACCAGCGTGCCGAGCGGCTTCGTGTCGTGCGGCGCGAACAAGGCCGCGCAGCTCGGCTCGTACCAGGGCTACTCGGATGAGACGTGGATGAACGTCGGCAACGCGGACTACCAGAACCTGATCCTGAACTTCGTCGCGCCGCGTCTCGTCGCGCAGGGCGCCGACGGCTTCTACCTCGACAATCTCGAGATCGTCGAGCACGGCACGTCGACCACCAACGGCCCGTGCAATGCCGCGTGCAGCCAGGGCGGCCTCGATCTCGTGCGCAAGCTGCGCCAGAAGTATCCGAAGCTGCTGATCGTGATGCAGAACGCGACCAGCAACGTCACGCGTCTCGGCACCACCGGCGGCGTGCCGTTCGCGAGCCTGCTCGACGGCATCGCGCACGAAGAAGTCTACAAGCCGACCTTCGACAGCCAGGCGCAGCAGGAGCTGCTGAACTGGAAGGGCATGAACCTGACGCCGGGCGGCCACCCGTTCTGGATCGCGACGCTCGACTACGTCGGCTCGTGCACGGATACGGCCGACGCGTCGAGCGCGTACACGTCGAGCCGCTCGCACGGCTTCACGCCGTACGCGTCGGATGCGAGCTCCGGCCAGAACGAGGTCTGCTACTGGGGTCTGTAATGCGGGGGCTGTAATACGGGGCCAGTCATGCCCCACCCCGCGTCGCGCGCCCCGTGCGCGTGACGGCCGCAGGCCGGGCGAGCTGCCCGCCTGCGGCGCCACCCGGCGCGGCGCCCTAGCGGGCGCCGCGCACGCTACGAACGCGCTATGAATGCGCGCGCCCGTTGCCCGATCCAACGACGGGTGTCAGCAACTGACGCACCAGCCCCTGCGCGACACTTGTCGCCGCATCGCGACTCCAGCCCGTGCGGCTCGCGGTGCCGCTCCACACCACCGCGCCTGTCTGCAGATCGATGATCTGCAGCGCGATGCCGATCGCCGGCTCGCCGTCGACCCCGACCTTGTAGCGCCACTCGTTCACCGCGCCCGTCAGCCCGTAGCGCAGGTGATTGTCGGTCGCCCACTTCTTCGCCTTGCCGATATCGTTGCCGGTCCAGTCCGTGAACATCCCGTCGTCGCCCGGCGCGCGGTACTCGCGCACGTCGGCATAGCCCTGCGCACGCAGGAAACCCGCGACGATCGACGCAGCGCGCTGCCCGGCGTTCGCGGTCTCGGTGTTGTTCTCGATCGGCAGGATCGCCCAGCCGGTGTTCGCCATCCGCAGGTCGCTGTTGCCGCCGTTCGCCTCGAACGGCGATACGGGCCCGCTGTCCAGCTGCGCGCAGCCGGCGAGCAGCGCGCCCGCCGCGGCCAGCGCCATGCACCAGCGGCGGGCCGTCCATCCGTGCCGCACCGGCTTGTCCGCTGTACGCGGCGTTGCGCTCTCGTTCATTTCGCTCTCCTTGGTTTCCGGGTCAATACATCCAGCGATAGCGGATTCCGACTTCGGTCATCGGCGTCGAATGGTTCTGCGACGCGCTGGCATGGGTGATGTAGAGGCCGAGCTGGTCACCGCCGAGCACGCTGCCGGCAACCCCGCCCGTCACGCGTTCGCCCCAACCGGCGTGCGAGTCGTACAGCGGGCCGACTTCGAGAAACGGCCGCCAGCGGCGCGTATAGCCGTCGAGCAGCCCGTTGCCGAAGCCCGCGAGCACCGCGACCTGCGTGAAGGTCTGCGGCACGAACTGCGGCGACGTCAGCGGCACGCCGTTCGGCACCAGTTGCTGAAGCAGCGAACCCGGCGTGCCGTTCGCGTTGTACTGCCCGTGCGTGACCGCAATCCGGACCGTGTAGTCGGGATAGCTGACGCGCAACTTGTAGCCCGCATCGGCGGTGATCAGCGTGCCGTGCCCGAGGTACGAGCGGTCCTGCCCGTAGAAGCGCGCGTACTCGAGCCGCGCGCGCGTGAAGATGTGCGGATCGGGCTGGAACGCGACTGCGCCGACGACGTTGTCCTTCACGCCGCCGACCTGCAGCTGCGACGACTCGGTCGCCTCCTGGTTACGTCCGAGCGAATAGGTGAAGCTGAGCGGCCGGCCCTCGAACAGCGCGCCCTCGATGCGCACCGTCGTGATGTCGCGCAGCGCATCGCGGCGGCCGAGCACGAGCGCCTCGCGATCGAACGCGCCGTAGCGCCGCAGCATCGCCTCGAAGTTCCGGTCCTTGCCGGGCACGCCCGGCAACGAGCTGTCGCCGTGCTGCGCGCGGTCGACGTAGCGGAACGCGAACGCGAGCGTCGGCGTGATGCGCACGCCCGCGCCGATGCTCGTCTCGTAGAACAGCAGCGGCCCTGTATGCAGATACCGGAAGCCCGGCGCGATCGCCTGCGCGGTCGGCATCACGGAATCGACGTATGTCGCATGCATCGCGTCGTTGTCCGGCAGCAGGTTCTGCGCCTGCGCGGCGTCCTGCTGCGCGGCTTCGACGCGGCCCGCGCGCGCTTCGGCCGCGATCTTCTCCGACGCCGGCATCGGGTCGGACGGATCGTCGAGCATCTGCGACAGCTTCGCCGTGTTGTCGTCCGCGAGCGCGAGGGCCGCATTCGCATACGACGGCTGCGACAGGTGTTCGGTGTAGTGCCACGCGAGCCAGTCGCGCTCGAAGTCGTACGCATCGTGCGACTGGCTCCACGCGAGCATCGCCTCGCGGGCGACCGCCGAGTAGCGTTCGTTGTGGCGAGTCAGCGACTGCGCGGTATCAGGCGGCAGCATCGACAGGTCGCCGAGATCCGTCGCCGCCTTCGACGACGGCGCGGCATTCGCCTGCTCGTCCTTGCGCAGCAGCTCGATCAGGAGCCGCTTCGATGCGTCGCCTCCGGCGAAGCGGTCGGTCAGCGCAATGAAACGCACGCGCGCCATGTCGTATTCGTCGGGTGTCATCTGCGATGGCCGACGCGCGTCGATCCGTTCGCGGTGCAGCTTCTTCCACGCGGTGCGCCGGATCTGCCACGCCTCGTCGGTCTGCCCGGACAGCTCGAGCGCGTCGGCAACCGTCAGCCGCCACAGCACGTCGTCGCGATGCGACGGCAGGTTCTGGCGCAGGAAATACAGCGCCGCGCGCGCGTCGCCGAGCCGCAGGTATGCGGCCGCGAAGGCCGCCGTCAGCGGCGTGTCGCCGGTCGCATGCGAGCGGTAGGTGCGCAGCGCCGCGCGCAGCTCGGCGTCGGGGGCCGAGTCGTTCATCAGCCAGATCAGCGCGACCTCGGCGTTCGCGTTGTCGGGCTGGATGCGCAGCACCGCGCGCACGTCGTCGAGCGCCCGCGCGGGCTCGCCGACGAGCCGCCAGTATTGCGAGCGCGCCATCAGGTAGTCGGGATCGCGCTCCGCGGCTGCGGCCTGCGCGGGCGTCAGCGAGTCGAGCAGCGTGCTGATCCGCTCGTACGCATGTGCGCGCGTGTAGTAGTACACCGCGCGCCGCAGGTCGCGCAGCTCGCCGGTGCGGCGATACGCATATTCGGCGACGCGGCCCGCGTCGAGCGGCTGCGTGTCGAGCGCGTCGATCATCTGCTCGAGATCGCTCGGCGTCTCGCGGCCGCTCTTCAGCAGATGGCGGGAACCTTCGACGACGACGTCCGGCTTGCCCGCGAGCTTGCCGAGCGTCGCGTAGAGCCGCCAGTACTGGACGGCATCCGTGCCGCCATCCGTCGCAGGCCTGGCCTTCTCGAGCGCGGCCAGCGCGTCCGCATAGCGGTGCTGGCCGTAAAGCGCCACCGCGATCTTCGTTGCATACGCGGGATTCGGGCCGTACTCGCGTTCGAGCGTTTGCCACGTGCGCAGCGCGAGCGCATCGTCGCCGGTGCGCTCCGCGAGCGCCGCGGTGCGTTCCAGCACCGGCTGCCGCAGCGCGCCGTGCGACTGCATCGCGAGGAAGCGGATGGCCGCGCCCGGATCGGCGCGCCCCTGTTCGATCGCGATATACGCGTCGATCCATTCGAGCTGCTTGCGGCGGTCGACTTTTCCGCCGCCACGGTCGAGTTCGTGCTGCATCGCGGCCAGCAGCGCGCGATCGTCGTGCAGCGCGGGCGCGAGGCGCAGCACCTGCTGCCACGACGCTTCGTCGTTGCGCGTCTTCGCTAGCCACATGTACGCATCGAGCGCGACCCGCGGCCGGTTGTTCCAGGTCGCGACCTGCGCGAGCCGCTCGTGCCACGGCACCGAGTTCGGGTCGCGCGCGAGCGCGTTGCGCGCGACGCCCTCCGCTTCGCGCAGCTTGCTGTTCTGCAGGTACACCTTGAACGCGAGCTCGTCGTCCGACGGCCCGGCCTCGTCGCCCGCCGCGTTCCCTGACGTCTTCCCTGCCGCCTTTCCCGAGGCCGGCGCGGCCGTGTCGTCCGCCGCGTCGTCGGCTGCGTCATCCGCCGCATTGCCCGCCTTGTCTGCCGCCTTGTCTGCCGCCTGCGCGACGCGCACGATGCGCGGCCGGTCGCTCCAGCGCCACACCGCGAACGTGACGCCCGGCACGCCGGCCGCGTGATGCTCGGCCGACGGCGCGGCGTCCGCGTGCTTCGACGCGCCATGCAGCTTCACGAGCTGGTTCGTGTAGTCGGCGGCGAGATCGGGACGGCCCGCCGCGAGCGACAGCGAGATAAGAAAGCGCAGCGTGCGCGGGTCGTTCGCGAGTTCGCCGATATGCTCGCGCGCAGCCAGCATCGCATCGCCGAGCAGGTTGCCGCCTTGCAGCGCGCGCAGCCCTGCAAAGAAGAACGCGCGCCGCTCGCCCTTCGACGCCGCGCGCGCGCTCGCCGCGAACGCCGCGTCTGCCGCGTCGCGATAATGGCCGCTGGCGAGCTGCGCGGCCGATTCCTTGCCGAGCCAGTACGTCGCGCGCAGCGGTTCGCGCGCGGCGAGCCGGTGGTAGTAGCGCGCCGCGAGCCCGCCGTCGTTCAGCGAGAGCGCCTTGACCGCCAGCAGCTGAAGCTGCAGCGGCGACCACGGCACGTCGACTGCGGCGCTCAGCAGCGCATCGAGCTTCGCGATGCGGCCGATGCGCTCGGGTGCGCCCTCGGGCAGCTCATACAGGCGCCGCTCGGCGATCCCGATGTCGGTCAGGAACGCGCGCTGCTTCACGTCGGCGTCGGACGACGCGCGCAGCTGCGCGACGAGCCGCTCCGCATCGTCGTAGCGGCCTTCGTCGATGTATTCGCGCGCGAGATGCTCGACCGCGCCCGCGTTGTTCGGATCGGCGCGCAGCCACGCGCGCAGGTAGGCGACGGTCAGCGTATCGGCCTCGCGGCTTTCGAGCAGCGCGCGCTCGAGCGTGGTGCGCGGAAACACGGCGACGAGCGACAGCGTGACCGCTGCGCCGAAGCCGGCGATGCCGAGTGGGGAAACGAGTCGTTTGCGGTCAGCTTGCACGGTCGGCTTCCATGTGGACGTGTTGCACAGGACCGGCCGCATGCGCGCCCGACCACCCCACCGCTTCGCGCGCCGCCGGCGCGGTGTCGCGCCACGCGAACGCCGGCGCAAGCAGACACCTCGCGAACGCGCCGATGCCGACGACGTCGAGCGCCGGCCCCGTCACGTACGGAATCACGCCGGCCGCGCGAATGCGCGCCGCGGTATCGTGTGCGCATGCGGCGTCGGCAGGCGGACAGTAGTCGATCGACACGACCGGCAAGCCGTACGCCTTCGCCGTCTCCACCTGCAGCATCAGCCACGCGCGATCGGCCGCCGGCACTTCGGTGTATTGCTGCCGCGACTGGCTCCAGCCGCGATAGAGCGACTCGAACGCGACCGCATACACGAGCGCGTGCACGCGCGGCAGCAGCTCGAAGCCCCGGTTCAGCATCAGGCGTGCCGACGGATAGCGCGCCTTGATCGCGTCGATCACCGCGACGACACCGGCCTGCTGGCGCGCCCGCTCGGCATCCGTCTTCGCGACGATCTGATAGGAGTCCAGCGTATCGAGGAAGAAGCCGCGAAAACCACGTTCCCACAGCGGCGCGATCACGTGCTCGACGTAGAACGCGGGCCATTGCGGCGCCGCCTGGTCGACGACCAGCGAGCCCCATGCGCGATTCTCGCCATGCAGCCATGCCTGCGGAATTGCGTTGAAGTACGTGCGCGTCGTGCTCACCTCGCCAACGCTCACATAAGCGAGCCATGCGGTGTGCGCCGCGTCGGCCGCGTGCGGATCGAAATCGCTGTCGGGTTCGACGACCACGCTGTCGAACGACGACAACGCGGTAACGGGGACATGTGCGCCATAAAAGAACGCGAAGGTCGGCTGCGGCGCGGTCGCGACAGCGGCCGACGCCCCATCGCCCGTGCGCACCTGCCCCGCGTCGGTCGCGACGAGCGGCGCCGCGAACGCGGTGGCGGATTCGGCTGGAAGCGGAGCCGTGTCGGGAGAGGCAGCTTGCGCAGACGCCGACAGCGGCGCGAGACACGCAACGAGTGCGCGCACGCCGGCCATATGACGCCTGATCCTCCCCAACATGGCCATGCCCCCCGGGCCCGACGACAGTAGGCTCTGCACGGCAAACCCCTGAGTTGTCTTGTGCGTCGCGACGCCTCATCCCTGTTCCGGCGATCGACTGCCAATTCGCATGGAACGCGTCGCGCGATCGAATCGGTCGCGCGTCAATGCGCGATGCCTTGGATCAAGAAATAGACCAAGACATTTCGAAGTTCAAGGCGACGAACCATGCAGGACGTCGAAACGTTGGGGCGGACTTTCCCGTAGTGCACCGACGCTCAACGCTCGCTGTTGCACAACTGTTACGCGCTGCATCGATCGCGACGCGCAACGGATCACCGAGCCGACAACCGACTTTCAGCCGGACCCGTTGCACACGCATGCGTCAGATTCCGCCCCAGATGTGAGTCGCGAAACGCGTCACTGCGCGAAACGCCGAGACCGGCTCCGACGTATCAGCGATGAAACAAAACGGCGCGTTTCACTACGTGTTTCCCCGCCCGAATGCCGCGGCATCACGCCCAGCGCGCATTGCGCAAGGAGCGCAGGTCATTGGTACGTTCCTTGCGTCAACGCAAGGGGCAGCGTCGATGGCACATGCGCCCGGCGCCTTATCCAGAGCGGAGCATCGATCATGATTTCGGGAATCACTCGCCGGCCCGGTCGAAGGACCACCGTCGCGTTCGGCACGTTCGGCACGTTCGCTCGGTCCGCGCAGAACCCGCCCCCCGCCACGCGCAGCGCGTCGCCGCTCGTCGTCGGGCCCGAGCGTCAGCTCGAGCGCGGCCCGGTCCAGCCGACGGCCGGCCCGACCCGGCCGGGGCAGGAAGTCCGCAAGCTGCGGTAACGCCCGACGACCGATTACGACATTGCCGTCGACTACGAGCCACGTTTCCGATCGCCCGGTCGAGGGGAACATCATGCACACGAACCCCGCTTCCCGCTTGTGCAGCTCATGCGTAGCCGCCATGCATACCGTCGTATGCCGCTTCGCGCGCGTTCGCACGGCCGCCGCGCGCAACCGCGCGGCCGGTGATACGCAACGTAATGGCAGGGGCGCGGCCGCCGCCCGCGTGGCGGCCGCGCAGATCGACATAACAACGAACGCGCGAGGTTATTGATGGCCATTGACACCAAATCGACGCGATTCGACGCGGGGATGGACACGCGTGCCCGCGTCCAGCATGCGAGCCTGCGCTCGCGCCTCCTGCATCGCTCGACGGCCGCGCGCTTCGCGTCGTTGTTGCCTCGCGACCATTCGGCGTCGTACGTCGCGCTCGAAACGCTCGTGCTGTCCGTATTCGTGTTCGCGCTGTGCCGCGTGCTGTCCCCCGCCGATCCACTGCTGCTTGCGAAGGCGTTTCCGTGGCTGTGGCTGCTGCCGCTGTTCGTCGCGCTGCGCTATGGCACCGTCGCCGGTCTCGGCGGCGGCGCGCTGCTGCTCGCCGCGTGGGTCGTGTTCTACGCGCGGCTGCCGCTCGCGGACGTGTTTCCGCGCGACTTCTTCGTCGGCGGCTTCATCACGATGCTCGTCGCAGGCCAGTTCAGCGACACGTGGGCCACGCGGCTGTCGCAGGCCCGCGTATCGAATACGTACCTGAGCGAGCGGCTGTCCGTGCTGACCAACAACCAGTTCCTGCTGCGGCTGTCGCATGATCAACTCGAACAGGATCTGCTCGTCAGGCCGGCGACGCTGCGCGACGCGCTCGCGCGGTTGCGCGACCTGACGCTGCGCAACGCGTCCGGCCCCGCGACGACCGCGACGCTGCCCGGCGCGCAGCCGTTCCTCGAAGCCGTCACGCAGGCATGCCAGATCGAGGCCGCGCAGATCCACGCGTGGCATGACGGCGCGCTCGCCGCGACGCCCGTCGCGGGGGTCGGCCCCGCGTTCGAGTTCGACGCCGACGACCTGCTCGTCACCGCCGCGCTCGACGAACTCTCGCTCGCGCACCTGCAGTCGGTCGATGCGCGCGATCGCGCGCACACCCGCTACGTCGCGTGCGCGCCGCTGATCGGCGCGGGCGACGCGATCGTCGGAGCGCTCGTCGTGTCCGAGCTGCCGTTCCTCGCGCTGACCGCGGACAACCTGCAACTGATGTTCGTGATGTGCAGTTACTACGCGAACGGCGTACGACATGCGGCGATCACCCGCGACGTGCTGCAGGCGTTCCCCGACTGCCCGTACGACTTCGCGCTCGAATACGCGCGCCTCGCCGACCTGCAGCGCACGAGCGGCGTCGCGTCGTCGGTCGTGTTGCTGCGGTTCGACGCGAGCAAGCAGGCGCAGGCCATGTTCGAACACGTGGAGCGCACGAACCTCGACTTTCACGTGCAGTGGATCGTGCGCACGGGCAACAAGTGCGCGCTGGTGTTCATCATGCCGCTCAGCAACGACGCCGCGGTGGACGCGCAACTGCAGCGGATCGAGACCGATGTCCGCAACCAGTTCGGCATCGGCTTCACGGAGGCGCGCGTCGTCGCGCGCTGGGTTTCCCTCGCCGGCACGCCGTCCGACAGCGCGCTGCGCCAACTGCTGGCCGACTGCGATGAAGCCACCTGAATCCGCCCGCGCGGCGCGCCATGCGCATGCGCACACGAACCGCGCCGCGCCGGTGGCGACGGCTGCGCCCCGACGGCCAGCGTCGTGGCCGGGCCTGCGCACGCTGCGTGCGACCCGCGATGCCGGCCGCTCGGCCGCGGACGCGATCGCGCGTCTCGCGAGTCGCGTGCGCGCGTTCGCGTTCCCGCGCCTCGACGAAGGCGCGCTGATCGAACTCGTGCGCGAGCCGCGCTTCGCGCCACACCTGCTCGCGACGCTGTCGTACGCGCACGAGCACGAGGTCAAGGAAGGCCTGATGAATCGGCGGATTGCCGTCGGCCATCGGATGACGGCGCTCGTCGCGATGCGGACGATGCCCGTGCGCGCGGCGAGCCCGATCCTGCACGCGCTGCTGAACGACCCGGCGGACGACGTCCGCCTGCTCGCGTACGGGATGCTCGACAAGAGCGAGAAGCGCGTGACGCAGCAGATCGGCATCGCGCGCGCGAAGCTGTCGCGCCGCCTGTCCGACGACGAACGCTACCGCGTCGACAAGACGCTCGCCGAACTGTATTGCGAGCTCGTCTACGCGCGACTTGTCGATGGCGACGTCTTCCGCAACGCGCTCGAACAGGCCGACGCGCACGCGGCGCGCGCGCTGCATCACCGGCCGGGCGACGGTGCGCTGTGGCGGCTGCGCGGCCGCCTCGCGTTCGAGGCGGATCGCCTCGACGACGCCGAAGCGATGCTGACGCAAGCGATCACCTGCGGTTATCCGCGCATGCGCGTGCTGCCGTACCTCGCCGAGATCGCCTATCGGCGGCGCGACTATGCGGCCGTGCGGCGCCATCTCGACGGCATGCCGCCGGTGCCGCCGCACCTGCTCGCACCGATCGCCGACTACTGGAACACGTGACGAGGAACGCCCATCATGATGCGCGATTCAGGTTTCGATACGCGCGCCGGCCGGCATCGGCCGGGCACCGTCACCGACGCGCTCGGCAACGTGCTGCCGCGCGCGGCTTTCGCGGACATCGGGTTGCTGCTCGAAGGCACGTATCCGTATGTCAGCGGCGGCGTGTCGTCGTGGGTGCACGACATCGTCCGCGCGTTTCCCGAGTACACGTTCGGCCTGTGCTTTCTCGGCAGCAAGCCGGACGACTACCCGATGATCGCGTATCCGCTGCCCGCGAACGTCGTCCATCTCGAGAACCATTATCTGTACGACGGCACCCCGCCGCCCGAACAGGCGCGCGCGACCCACATCGACCGCGACGCGTTCGAGCGGGTCGCGCTGCTGCACGAACAGCTGCGGCGGCCCAATGGCACGCCGCTCGACAACCGGCTCGTGCGGCGCGTCGTCGACGACCTGACCGACGATCACCGGCTCGACGAGGCGCAGTTCCTGTACAGCCAGGAAGCGTGGACCTTCCTGACCGACCAGTACCGCGCGCACTGCAGCGACCCGTCGTTCTCCGACTACTTCTGGTCGGTGCGCCTGATGCACCGGCCGCTGTGGCAGCTCGCGCGGATCGCCGAACAGCTGATCCCGATGCGCCTGTATCACGCGGTCTCGACCGGCTACGCGGGCTTTCTCGGCGCGCTGCTGCGGCACCGGCAGGGGCGCCCGCTGCTGATCTCCGAGCACGGGATCTACACGAAGGAACGCAAGATCGAGCTGTTCCAGAGCCAGTGGATCCGCGACAACCGCAACCTGATCGAATACGACGCGTCGCACATCGGCTATTTCCACGAGATGTGGGCACGCTTTTTCGAGTCGCTCGGCCGGATGACCTACGCGGCCGCCGACGATATCGTCGCGCTGTATGAAGGCAACCGGCGCCGCCAGATGCTCGACGGCGCGCCCGCGCCGAAGACGCGCACGATCCCGAACGGCGTCGACCTGCGCCGCCTCGCGCCGCTGCGCGCGCAGCGGCCCGCGGAGGTGCCGAAGGTGCTGTGCCTGATCGGGCGCGTCGTGCCGATCAAGGACGTGAAGACCTTCATCCGCGCGATGCTGACCGTCGTGCGCGAAATGCCCGACGCCGAGGCGTGGATCGCCGGCCCCGAGAACGAGGATCCGTCGTACGCGGCCGAGTGCCGCGAGCTGATCGACCGTCTCGGTCTTGCGGGCAAGGTCACGCTGCTCGGGATGCAGCGGATCGATGACCTGCTGCCGAAGATCGGCGTACTCGTGCTGAGTTCGATCTCGGAGGCGCTGCCGCTCGCGGTGCTCGAGGCGTTCGCCGCGGGCGTGCCGGTCGTCACGACCGATGTCGGCGCGTGCAGCGAACTGATCCACGGCGCGGATACCGACGATGCGGCGCTCGGCTCGGCCGGCCGGCTCGTGCCGATCGCTGACCCGGTCGCGCTCGCCCGCGAGGCGCTCGGCCTGCTCGCGGACACGAACGCGTGGCACGACGCGCAGCGCGCCGGCATCGCGCGCGTCGAACGGTACTACTCGCAGGACCGGATGATCGGTGCGTACCGCGCGCTCTATTCGACGCTCGCCGGCTCGCCGGACCGGCGCATGCCCGATGCCGGGCATGCGCATGGTGGCGCCGCGACGTGCCCGTACGCGCCGCGCGGCTAGGGTCAGCTTACAACCGGGCCCAGGGAGCAACGCAATGTCCGCCATCGGAATCAAGCTGCGCCGGCTCGCGCGGCGCAACTCGCTGCTCGGCATCATGCGCGCATACGCGTATGCGGGGCTCGTCGGCGCCGGGCCGTGGATCTGGTCGATCGTCGGCATGCTGCTCGTCGGGCTGCTCGGCGCGTCGCCGCTGCTGTCGAACGCGATCGTGTCGGATTTCCAGGTGTCCGCGACCTACCTGATCGCGGCGAGCCTGATCGTCACCGGGCCGATGCAGCTCGCGCTCACCCGCTTCACGAGCGACCGCCTGTTCGACAAGCAGCTCGATGCGATCCTGCCGAACTTCTCGGGCGCGCTGCTCGTCGTGACGGCAGGCACGACCGCGCTCGGCCTGCTCGTGGCCGGGTTCGCGTTCGATGCGCAGAGCGGCCTGTATCGTGCGCTGATGATCACCGGGTTCGTGCTGTTGAGCGACATCTGGATCGCGAGCGTCTTCCTTGCGGGGCTCAAGCAATACAGCGGGATCCTGCGCGCGTTCTTCGTCGGCTACGGGGTGACGACGCTCGCGGCGGTCGGGCTCAGACGCTTCGGCCTCGAAGGGTTGCTGTACGGTTTCGTGCTCGGCCAGACGCTGCTGCTGCTGATGCTGCTGAGTCGCATATACGGCGGCTTCACCGCAGCGCGCGTGATCTCGTTCGACCTGTTCCGCCGCGCGAACTGCTATCCGGCACTGATGGCGATCGGGCTGCTGTACAACGCGAGCATCTGGATCGACAAGGTGATGTTCTGGTATTCGCCGAGCGCCGGGCAGCCCGTGCTCGGGCCGCTGCATGCGTCGGTGATCTACGATATCCCGATCTTTCTCGCGTACCTCGCGATCACACCGGGCATGGCGGTGTTCCTGCTGCGCGTCGAGACCGAGTTCGCGCGGCACTACCGCGCGTTCAACGCCGCGATCCGCGAAGGCGGCTCGCTGCAGCAGATCGAGCACGCGCACGACGCGATGGCGCAGGCCTTGCGCTCCGCGCTGTTCGACATCGTGAAGGTGCAGACCCTCACCGTGTTCGTGGTGCTCGCGACAGGTGCGCTGCTGCTCGACGCGATCGGCATCTCGCGGCTCTACATGCCGCTGCTGTCGGTGCAGGTGATCGCGACGAGCCTGCAGATGGTGTTCCTCGCGCTGCTGAACAGCCTCATCTATCTCGACCGGCGGCGGCCCGCGCTCGTGCTGATTGCGGCGTTCTGCGTGCTGAACACCGTCCTGACGGCCGCGACGCTGATCGCGGGGCCGCTGTTCTACGGTTACGGGTTCGCGTTCGCACTGCTCATCGTCGTGCTCGCGGGGATGGCGTGGCTGGACCGGAAGCTCGATTCGCTCGAATACGAGATCTTCATGCTGCAGTGAGCGGTGCGCGGGCGTTGCGGCGCGTGTCCGGACGGGCGCCGCAACGCGCCACCCGTGCCACCCGTGCCGCCCGCGCGCGCAGACGGGCAACAACGTCAGCCGTCGATCGGCGGCAGCGCGCCCTGCCCGCGAATCCACGCGTGGTTCGCGAGCTCCGCCATTTCCTTGTCGCCGCGGCTGTCGCCGTATGCGAACAGCGTCGACGGCGGCCGGTCGCCCCACCATGCGCGCAACCGCACGACCTTCTGCGGCCCCCAGCAATTGTCGCCGTCGAGGCGGCCGACGAACGCGCCGCGCTCGAACGCGAGCCGCGTCGCGAGCACCGCGTCGAAGCCGGCCGACTTCGCCCACTTCTCCAGATACAGCGACGGCGATGCGCTCACCAGCACGACTTCATGACCGTGCGCGCGATGCTCGCGCACCCGCTCGAGCATCTCGGGGCGCACGAGGCGCGGCAGGTAACCGTCGACGAAGCGGCGCGCGACGTCGTCGAGCGCGTCCGCGCGCATCGGCCCGAGCGCGAACCACGCGAATTTTGCCTTCGCGTCGCCGCGCGACAGCCAACCCGCCTTCATCGCGACAATCCATGGCAACGCGCGCAGCCCGGCCCAAGCGAAGCGCGGCGTGCCGATCGCATAGCGGACGAAATGGCGAAAGCTGTCGGACGTGGTGATGGTGCCGTCGAAATCGAAGGCGGCAACGATGCGGTCGGTCATGGTGAATCGATCGGAAAACGCGGAAATGCCCGGGAAGATAGCAGACTCGCGCCGGTCCGCGCGAATCTGGTTGCGGCGGCTGCACACTCGCCAACGCGGTCCGCTCAGCCTTTCGGCCGCGCGGCCATCGCGGCGGGCAGCACGACGTTCATCAGGTGATCGGCGCGCGACAGCAGGTCGGTCACGCGCTCTTCAAGCCCGCGCAACTGCACCGGCTGCATGCGGATCTGCTGCACGGCCTGGCCGACGATCTGGCGGCGGTCGAACAGCGTGCGCTCGAGGCCCGTATCGTCCGGCACGCGCACGACGTCGGCAACCGCGCTCAGCGCGGCGAGCACGACGACGAGGCCTTCCTCCGCGTGACGGAGCTTCGCCGCAAGCGCCTCGGTCCGGCGCGGAAAGAACCCGAGCGACTGCTTGAGCGCACCGAGCGCGGCGCGGTAGTCGACATGCGCCGACGACGGCCGGAACCAGCGTTCGAGCACGCCGGCCTTACGCGTCACCTGCGCGAGCAGGCCTGCCATCAGGTCGGCCGCGCCGAGTTCGTTGAACTCGCGCGTCGTCGCCGCGACCGCTTCGACGAGGTTGCCGGCGGTTTCGAGCGCGCTGTCGCCGATCGTCGCCACCGTCGCCAGCTTGAGCGGCACGAGCTGCCGGATGTGCCGCTCGATGCGCGGCGCGTAATCCGGATAAAGATTGGGAAAACCGGCCTGCGCAGCACGGAAGCACTGCTCGAGCAGCGGATGGTTCGCTTCGCTGAACAGCGCCTTGCCGACTGCGTCGGCGGGCACCGCGCGCGTATCCTTCACCGGCGCGGGGCCGAAATCGAGCGCCGCCGGCGCCGGCCGGTCGTCCGGCTTCGATGCACCGGCCGACGGTGCATCAAATGCCAGACGGCCCGGCATGCGCGCGGGCCCGTCATCGAAGTCGAGCGCCTTCGGCTCGTCAGGCTGGCGGTTCATCGGTGCATCGCGCCCCGCGCGCCGGTTGCCCGCGCGCCGGGCCGCCGCCAGTCAGACGACGCCGCCATAGGCCCGGACGAAATCGCCGAGGCCGCGGTTGTAGCCCGCGCCGACCGCCTTGAACATGAACTGGCCGTCGCGCCGGTAGAAGCTGCCGACCTGCACCGACGTCTCCATCGAGAAGTCCTCTTCGAGCGCGTATTTCGCGATCACGGCGCCCGACACCTCGTCGGCGATCTGGATATAGCTGTTGCGGACCTGCCCGAAATTCTGGCGGCGTGCTTCAGCCTGGTCGATCGTGACGACCACCGAGATTTCCTCGATATCCGCGGCGAGCTTCGTGACGTCGATGAAGATCACCTCGTCGTCGCCATCGCCGCTACCCGTGCGGTTGTCGCCGCTATGGACGACGCCGAGGCACTTCGACGCCGGCATCCCGCGCTTCGGGAAATCTTCGCCGGGCTGGATGAAGGTCTCCTTGCGCTCCATCGTCCGCACTTCGCTGTTGTAGAACACGAAGTGCTGGTCCGAGATCAGCTTCGGATTATTCTGCGCGTCGTACTTGCACAGGAACACCGACACGTCGAGATCGAAATCCGCGCCCGTGTCCGTCGTGTTCGCATCCCAACCGAGACCGATGCGGAATTTCTGCGTGCCGGGCGCCTCTTTCGACAGGTTGACGCGACCGCCCTTCGACAAATTGATCATCTGAACCTCTGTTGCA
This sequence comes from Burkholderia sp. Ac-20353, assembly GCF_017104785.1. NCBI lineage: Bacteria > Pseudomonadati > Pseudomonadota > Betaproteobacteria > Burkholderiales > Burkholderiaceae > Burkholderia > Burkholderia sp. Ac-20353. The sequence continues at coordinate 19,166 of NZ_JAAGPL010000100.1, forward strand.
GGAAGCCGCCGGCCCGCGGCGGCAAAGCGGGCCGCCGGCGGCGGCCCGTCGTCATGAAACCGGCGCGGCGGCGGCGTTACTTGCCGGCCACCGCGGCACGCTCCTCTTTCTCTTCGCGACGCTGTGCGATGATCGACGACCAGACGGCCGCGCCGATCATCGCCGCGCCGATCAGGCCCGTCACCACCTCGGGCACCTCGAGTTTCACGCCAACGAACATGATCGCCGCGAGCGCGCCGATCGCCCAGAATGCGCCGTGCTCGAGATAGCGGTACTGCGCAAGCGTGCCCTTCTTCAGCAGCACGAGCGTCATTTCCCGGATGTAGGCCGCGCCGACGCCGAGGCCGAGCGCGATCAGGAAAATATTGTTCGACAGCGCGAACGCGCCGATCACGCCGTCGAAGCTGAACGACGAATCGAGCACTTCGAGATACATGAAGCCCGCGACGCCTTCGCGCACGACGCGCGTGCCCGTGTCCTCGCCGCCGATCAGGTCGCCGATCCCGTGCGCAATCACGAAGCTGATCACGCCGAACGCGCCCGCGAGCAGGAAGGCGACCTGTTCGGCCGACGGCACGTACAGCGACGCGATGATGATGATCGCGAGCGTCAGCGCGACCTCAAGCGCGGCGATCCGGCCGAGATGCCGCATCGGGCCTTCGAGGAAGCCGATCCAGTGCTCGTCCTTCTCGGTGTCGAACATGAACTTGAAGAACACCATCAGCAGGAACGCGCCGCCGAACGCCGACACCTGGTGATGCGCGGACGTCAGGATCGCCGCGTACTTGTCCGGCGCGTCGATCGCGAGCGTCAGCGCGTCCCACATGCCGATGTGGCCGATCACCGCGACGATCAGCAGCGGGAACACGAGCCGCATGCCGAACACCGCGACGGGCAGGCCGAACACCATGAAGCGGTTGCGCCACTTCTCGGACCAGTTCTTCAGCACGGACGCGTTGACGACAGCGTTGTCGAGCGACAGCGAAATCTCGAGCACGCACAGGACGGCGACGATCAGCATGTCCTTCACGCCGCCGAGCAGATACGCGGCGATCAGCGCCAGCACGGTGAGCGATAACGGAATCTTGAAGTCTTTCAACATGATTGGGGTGTGACTCTGGGTTCGAAAAAAATGCCGTGCGGGCGCGCGCTTACTTCGCGCGCACCCAGTCGCAGAATTCCTGCGTGATCAGCCGGTCGTAGATTTGCTCGTCGCTCACGTCGAGCGATTCGAGATGCAGGAAGCCGACGTTCGGCATCTCGTCGGCGACTTCCGACAGAAAGTCGAACTCGCTCGGATCGCCGACGCCGACCAGCGACCAGTAAAGCGGGTAATGCTGCGACTCGGCCAGCAGCTGGCGCACGCGCTTGCGGTCGTTCTTCGGGTTCTGGCCGTCGGTGACGAACAGCACCCACGCCGGCAGGTGGCCATTCGCCGAAACGGGCGCCGGCGTGGGCGCGGGCGTGTCGTCCGCGCCGCCGAACAGCCGGCTCAGGAAGCCGCGCTTCGCTTCGCGTTTGGGCTCCGGCTCCGGTGCGCGGAAGAAGAAGTCGACGATGTCGTTCATCACCGGTGCGTACTGCGTGCCGCCCCACTTGGCGATGTCGCCGTTCAGCACGTAGTCGGTGATGTACGCGCCGTAGTTCTCGGGCGTCGCGGTCGGCAGGCGGTCGAAGCCTTCGGTGAAGGTCCACGTGTCGACTTCGCCGTTGTCATCGAACTTCAGCGCGATGCCGAGAATCCGGTCGTGCGTGTCCTGGATCACACCCGACTTGTAGAGCGGCTTCGCGGAGCCGGAGATGTCGAGCGCCGCGCCGACGCGCACGACGGGCGGCTTCAGGATCTGGCGTTTTTCGAGGACGATCGCGACCTTCGCCGCGCGTTTCTCAAGCGTAATCATGCGGTGTACCTCAGTTGTGCTTCGGGGCAAAACGGGTGATCAGGTCCTGTTCGAGCTGGCGCAGCCGCGGCGCATCCTGCTCGCGCTGGCGCTTGCCTTCCGCGAGGATCTGCGTGACGTCGTCGAACGCGCCGAACAGCTGCTGCTGCGCGTATTCGAACGTGTCGGTCGAGATCACCGGGCGCTGGCCGAGCTTCGCGACCTCCTGCGCGTTCGCACGGTTGAGGTCCGCCTGCGCGCGGATCGCCTCGTCGGCCGCGTCGTACGTCGCGTTCGCGAGCGCTGCCGCGCGCTTGGTGCCGAGCTGTTCGAGGTAGAGCGCGAACGCGTTGGTCCACGCGGGGATCAGCACCGTCTTGATCGTCATGAACTTCGACGTCAGCGTGCGCTTCTGGTCCTGCTCCATGCGGATCTGCGGCGCGAGCTGCTTCGACATCAGCATCGCGCGGTCGAGATCGTCGAGCTTGCTCTCGAGCGCGTCGGCCGTGCGCTTCACGTCGAGCAGCCGCTGCGCGCCGAACGCGTCGTCGGCCTGCTGCCGGCCGGCCGCGAGGTTCGCACGCAGCGCGGCGAGCGCGGCCTCACCGCGCGCCTTCGCGTGCGCGAGCTCCTGGTGCAGCGCGTAGTTGTCGTTGTACATCCGCTCGAGCTCGTCGATGCCGTTCTTCTGCCGTTGCGCATGGCTCTCGAGTTCGACGACGAGTGTGTCCATCCGCTTGCTGACCGTCTCGTATTGCGCGAGCAGCTTCTCCTTCGTCGAGCGGAACAGCCGCGTCACCTGCGTGAGCAGCCCGCCCTTGTCGGCGCCGCGCGGGTCGAGCCCCTTCGCGGTCGCGATCAGTTCGTTGAGCTTGTCGCCGAACTGGTCGGCATCCGACGCGCGGACACTCGCGAGAATCTGCTGGGAGAATGCGGCGATCCGGCTGCCCTGCGCGGCACCGAGCTGGTCGATCTCGTCGACCGTGATCAGGCGCGCGGTGTCTGCCGCCGCCGGCATGACGACTGCGGCAGACGCGACGACAGCGGACGAAGACGGCGTGGAAGGACGATTGCCGACCGCATCGGATTGCTTGTCATCGAATAGCGGCTTCATGGGGCTACGACGTTTCCTTTTCTGCTTCTGTTGCGTGTTGTCGTGCGCAAATGGCGGGCATTCGCGTTTCTCCGGCGCTTGCTCTCTCACGGCGGCGGCAGACGGACAATAAATGCGCCGAGCGGGTGGCGTCAAGGAAATGCTTACATTTGCCATTCATTGACGAGACAAAATGTCAAGAATGGTGAGGGACTGGAAAATTCTTCCGATGAAAGACCGGGCGGGAAGGCTTGTGACGTGGGCGTGACAGTGTCGGGCGGCTTCTGCGTGTGAAGGTGTTTTGTAATTTATCGGCTGAGCGGTTGTGAACGCGCATTACAGGTTGCTGACCGGTTGGCGGCAGATTTCGGCCCCACCAAATCAACCTGAACGTGCGCTAACGCGAGTCCGGCCCGCTCGTGACGCGTTTGCCGCGAGCGCGCACCTGCCCTTCCAGCCAGTACGCGGGCACGCGCGACAACTGCGGGCTGTGCCACTTGACATCCTCCTCCCCCTCTCGCTGACGCTCGCCGGCCCAAGGCCGGCAAGGGGGGAGGATTCCTGCTGCGCCACGTGATGCTCTACGTAGTCACTTCGGCGGGTTCCTGCTTCTTCGAGCGGCCCGACTGCACCTTCTCTCCACAGGCTAAAACGGCGTGTCCCGCCGCTAAAACATTGAGCGCGCCGACGTGGTCCGCATTCGCCTCGTGACCGCACTTCACGCAGGCGAACCACGCTTGCGTCTTGCGGTTGTCGGCCGAGATATGCCCGCAGCAGGGGCACATACGGCTCGTGTTCTGCGGCGCAACAGCGACGAAGTATCCGCCACGCCACGCCGTCTTGTACTCCAGCTGCCGACGGAACTCGCCCCATCCCTGGTCGAGGATGGACTTATTGAGTCCCGACTTGGCGCGGACATGACGCCCAGGCGCCTCGACCGTGCCGCGGGCCGACTTCACCATGTTGCGCACCTGCAAGTCCTCGACGGCGATCATTGCGTGGCTTTTGCTGATCGTGTTCGATGCCTTGTGCAGGAAGTCCGAGCGTGCGTTTGCGATGCGGGCGTGGAGACGCTGGACTCTGGCCCTTGCCTTTTTCCAGTTCGCCGAGCCTTTGACCTTACGCACCATGCGCCGCTGATACTTCGCGAGCCGCTGCTCGTGTTGCCTGAAGCTGGCGAGCGGCGCGATGACTGTGCCATCGCTCAGGGTCGCGAAGCGTACAACGCCCACGTCGATACCGACCGCCGGGCCGCTGGGAACGGGACGCTCGACTTCGCGCGCCGTGAGAATGCTGACGTACCACTTGCCCGCGCGCAGCGATACGGTCGCGCTGCGGACGTCGCCGAGCGCGAGGCGGCTATTGCGGTAGCGCAGCCAGCCGAGTTTGGGCAGGAAAATCCGGCGGTTAGCCTGGTCGAGCTTGATCTGCTTCGGGTCGGGATAGCGGAAGCTGTCTGAGTGGCCCTTCTTCTTGAAGCGCGGGAAGTCGGTCCGCTTGGCGAAGAAATTGCTATAGGCCCGTTCCAAATCCTTCAGCGATTGTTGCAGCGGATGCGTCGGCGCCGCTTTGAGCCACGGCGTTTCCGTGCCGTTGCGCCACCCGGTGAGTTGCTTGCACAGCCCGGCATAGCCCAGCTTCTTCTCGCCTTGCTCGTAGCGCGCCTTCTGCAACGCCAGTGCCTTGTTGAACACGAAGCGGCACGCTCCGGCGAAGCGGCGCATGTCGCGCGCCTGTTCGCCAGTCGGCATCAGTTCGAATCGGAAGGCCTGGAGACGTTGCATAGGCTGAGCGTATCACCCTCCATTTACGCACTGTCAAGGACGCCTGCGGCGTCCGCGCTGTCATTCCCCGGTCTGAAGTCCCGGGGCTTGCCGCGCTTCCCGGTTACCAATCCGACCAGCGGGCCGTCCGCATCGACGAAGCGAAGTGCGCGATGCAGGAGTTCGCTCGCACGCGTGTCCGCCGGATCGAACCCGAGCGTCGCGATGCCGACCTCGCACACACGCCCGCCGTGCACGATCTTCACCACGCGCATGGCGTCGTCGGCCAGGACCGTGTAATGCGGACCAAGGACGATCGCGCCGGCGCTTTTCACACGCCCGCTTTCGCTGTCGACCACCCTGTTGCCGATATAGAAACGTCCGTGTACGTCGGTCGCGACCAACGGCCACAGGAATCCCGCCGTATCCGTTACGGCGATCCGTGATTTGTCCTCCAGGACGAATCGCAGGTACGCAGACGACTTCACGAAAATCGTCAGCCGGCCGACCTTCAGCTCGATGACGGGATTGCCGGCGTCCGAGCTCGCCGGATCGGCGGCGCAGGCCGTGGCCGCCGCAAACCACGCGGCCGCAAGGGCGGCCTTCATCCAGTTCGGAGATCGCATCGGATATTTCTCGCGTTGCTGATTAGGCGGCGAAGCGCGACGGCCAAGCGCGGCAGCGACCCGGCTTCCGGCGCATGCGCCGCGCCGTGCCGTGCCGGCGAGCATGCGCCACGACTTCTTCGAATCACGCCATCAGGGCGCGACGCCCAGCCGCGCACATGCGCCCGCCACGAGGTCCGGCCCCTGGACCGCAAGGATTTCCCACACGCCCATGCTGACGCGTGCACGCGCCGATGCGGATGAATCGGCCAGCAGCGCCTCGACGCGCCGCGCGGTGTCCGGATCCTGCGCCTCCACCGCCGCGAGATGCCGCTTGCGCGCGGCGGGCTCCTGCTCGTAGACGTCGCACAAGCGAACCATGCCGGCGAGACCGGCGATGTCGTCATCCTTGAAGTCGGCGCGTGCCGGCGTCGCCGCCAGCGGCGGCCGTTCGCCGGCCGGCAGCTTGTCGCGCGCGGCCGCTTCGATGGTCGACACGGCCTTCGGCGGCAGACCGGACATCGACACGACCACGCGGCTGCCCGCCGCGATCATGTCGCCCTGGCATGCGGCGCGTGCGGACGGCGCGACGTTCGAGCAAAACGACATGGATGTCTGCAACACGGTGCCGCTCAGGCGGGCCACGTCGTCTGTCGTCGCGTATGCGCCGCCGGCCAGCAGCGCAATCAGGGGAACAGGCGTCAGCGTGTGAATGAACGATTTATTCTTCATGATTGTTTCGGAATGCGTTTCAGCGATTTCTCTTTCCGGAATCTGCCGGTCGCACATATTCCCACATTCTCGTTCGGGTTCGGTGGTAACCGTGCTTTTCCATTGAGAATATCGGCGGCATGACATGTGGATTATCGATGTGCGAGTCTCAGGCAGCCGTAGTCGACCGCTTTAAAAAAACCCAAAAGCGTGCGCTGGTATCCGACAGGTCAATTGACGATGACCGGACCGATCCCTCGACCGGCTCATCTCGTGTACCCCTGCAGCTGGCGTGAAGCGGCGAGATGTCGGTACTATGCTCTCGCGATTCGCACGGCGGGGATGAGCCGATGGATTCCGAAAGCAGCATCAGGAAGGAGATGTCCGAGGGAATCGTCAAGGCCATCCTTGAAGACGCTTAAAATACCGCTAGATTGATTCCGGCATTGAAAGAATCGCGCGCGAGCTTGCCCATATGGGTCCGGCGGATTATGCGAAGCTTGATTATCCGGAAGCGATGTGGCGCACGCCGGATTTGCAGCCGGCGTTGCGGCCGGATCGTTCGCGCCACTTCATTGGGGGAAAAACGATGAATGCGGAGCTTGAAGACGACGATCTCGGCCGGTTCGACGCAGATGGCGCCGCGCCGTTGCCCGCGGCCGATCTCGAAGGATGGCTTGACCACGACGGTGCCCGCATCTGGCATGCGGCTTACGGCGACGGCCCGCCGGTGGTCATGCTGCACGGCGGCCTCGGCCATGCCGGCAACTGGGGCTATCAGGTGCCGGCCATCGTCTCCGCCGGCTACCGCGCGATCCTGATCGACAGCCGCGGCCACGGCCGCAGCACGCGCGACGAGCAACCCTATTCCTACGAACGGATGGCGTCGGACGTGCTCGCGGTCATGGACGCGCTCGGCATCGACCGCGCCCGCTTCGTCGGCTGGAGCGACGGTGCCTGCATCGCGCTCGTGCTGGCGTCGCGCGCCCCTGCCCGCGCGGCGGGCGTGTTCTTCTTCGCGTGCAACATGGACCCGGGCGGCACCAAGGAAATGAACCCGGGCGCGGTGATCGATCGCTGCTTCGCGCGGCACCGGAAGGATTACGCGCGGCTCTCGGCCACGCCGGACGGGTTCGACGCGTTCGTGGCCGCCGTCGGCGAGATGATGCGCACGCAACCCGACTACAGCGCGCGCGATCTCGGTTCGATCGAGGTACCCGTCGCGATCGTGCTGGGCGAGCATGACGAGTTCATCCGGCCCGAGCATGCGGCGTATCTCGCCCGCTCGATTCCGGATGCGACGTTGACGATCCTGCCGGGCGTGAGCCATTTCGCGCCGCTGCAGCGCCCTGCCCGTTTCAATGCGGCGATGCTGGCGTTTCTCGGTGGGGTGCCGGACTAGCGAAGGAAGCCGGGGAATTTCGCGGTCTCGCGAGCGCAACCTGACTGACGCAGCCATCTGGCAAAACGAATGGATGGCGTCGGGCCAGGCGGGGCATTGGCCGCGAGCTTCTGGCACGTTCTGACATTCACTGACGAAGAGTTGGACGCGTTGCCGGCTCGCATCCAACAGGGCTCCGGTTCCTGACGATTCAGGAACCGGACCGCCGGTTCGAGTCGGGTCCCCGGCACCCTATCCTTACGGTGCCTCCTCAATGCTTACGATGCATCCAGCTCATGTGATGCGCGTCTAGCCATTGACCCATGCTCGTTCCCGGATGCTCGCCCCTGTATCGACGAACAATCGCGGATATAACAACCAGCACGACCGCTAGACCCACCCAAAAGCTAATCATTGACTGAGACATGGCAGGCTCCTTATCAGGTCCAAACCATGCTTCCATTCTAGGTGGTCTGATCACATCCGGGAATGAATGCGATGCTCCGCGGGATGCGAGAGTTCTTGCGAGTGTTCGGTTAGGCGGAGAGCGTGGTTTCCACATTGATCGCCATGGGCTGGGGCCGTATCGAAACTACGACGTAACGCGGCGGGACGCGATGCAACGCACAGCAACGATCAGCTCAGCGCCACTCAAGGCGCTTTGCCGGTTGGCGGATCGGCGGGTTATTTGGCGGATAGAAATGAAAAACGGGCCGAGAGGCCCGTTCTTACTGATGTCCTGGCGGAGAGAGGGGGATTCGAACCCCCGATAGGCTTACACCTATACACGCTTTCCAGGCGTGCGACTTAAACCACTCATCCATCTCTCCGGAAGAGCGAGAGTATAGCAAACTCTTGCGACCCTGCGCCACTCCCCCGCTCTGCGCGTCACGGATGGCGGATATAGTCGACGAGCGCGCGCGTGTAATCGTCCGGCCGGCGGTCGAGCAGGCTGACGACGATCGCGACCGCGAACCCGGCCGGCACGCCGAACACGCCCGAGCTGATCGGCTCGATCCCGAACCATGTCGGCCCGGCAAAGCCGGTCAGTTGCGCGAAGTACGGATACGTCGACACGATGTAGTACACGCACACCGCGAGCCCCGTCACCATCCCCGCGATCGCGCCGCGCGTCGTCGTGCGCTTCCAGAACACGCCGAGCACCAGCACCGGAAAGAAACTCGACGCCGCGAGCGAAAACGCCGCACCGACGAGGAACAGGATCTTCCCGGTATTGAGCGATGCGACGTACGACGCGAACAGCGCAACGCCGAGCAGCAGCACCTTCGAGATCGTGACGCGCCGCTGGCTCGACGCGTCGGGCGCAACCATGCAGTAGTACACGTCGTGCGACAGCGCATTCGCGATCGTCAGCAGCAGCCCGTCCGCGGTCGACAGCGCGGCCGCGAGCGCGCCCGCCGCGATCAGCCCCGACATCACGTACGGCAGCCCGGCGATCTCCGGCGCGGCCAGCACGACCATGTCCGGCTGCATCTGGATCTCGGACCAGTGCACGATGCCGTCGCGAATCTCGTCGACGACACTGATCAGGTCCGGCTCGAAGTGATGCCACTGCGTGACCCATGCCGGCAGCTCCGCGAACGGCCGCCCGACGAGGTTCGCGAGGATCTCGTATTTGATCATCACCGCGAGCACCGGCACGCTCAGATAGAACAGCGCGATGAAGAACAGCGTCCAGCCGACCGAACGGCGCGCGGACGCGACCGACGTCGTCGTGTTGTAGCGCGTCAGGATGTGCGGCAGGCTCGCGGTGCCGAGCGACAGGCACATCAGCAGCGCGAGGAAATTGCGCTCGCGCGGCCGCCGCTCGTCGTCGTTCGCGGCTGGAAACGGCTCGTGCATCGGCACCGGCGGCTCGGCGCGCGCCAGCAGGTCGTCGCGCATCTGCGACCACACGACCCGCGCCGCCGCCGGGTCGCGCGGAAAGTCCGCGAGCTCGCGCTCGAGCTGGCTGATCTCGCGCAGCGGCCCGTTGTGGCGCCGCAGGTCGGCGAGCTGGTCGACGAGCCGCCCGCGCGCCTCGCCGAACGACGCGGGCAGCCGGTCGAGCTGCGTCTGGATCCGCGCGGCCTGGCCGCGGTACGCGTTTCGCACCTGCTGCTCGTCATGCGCGTCGCGCAACTGCGCCTCGCGCGTGGCGACACGCTCCATCAGCTTCCCGTAGCTGAACTGCGGCACCGGCCCGAGCCCGATCTTCAGTGCGATCAGCGACACCGGAATCAGGATCGCGCTGATCAGGATGATGTACTGCGCGACCTGCGTCCACGTGACCGCGCGCATCCCGCCGAGGAACGAACAGACGAGTATGCCCGCAAGCCCGCAGAAGATGCCGATCGCGAAATCGACGCCGATGAAGCGCGTCGCAATCAGCCCGATCCCCTGGATCTGCGCGACCAGGTAGACGAACGAGCACAGGATCGCCGCGCCGGCCGCGAGCGCGCGCACCGCGGTGCTCGAGAAGCGCGTGCCGAGAAAGTCGGGAATCGTGTAGCGCGCGAGCTTGCGCACGTATGGCGCGAGCAGGAACGCGACAAGGCAGAAGCCGCCCGTCCAGCCCATCAGATACGCAAGCGCGTCGTAGCCGGTCGCGTACAGCGAGCCGGCGAGGCCGATGAACGACGCGGCCGACAGCCAGTCCGCCGCGGTCGCCATCCCGTTGAACGCGGACGGCACGCGCCGCCCAGCGACGTAGTATTCGACGAGGTCGGACGTGCGCGACAGCAGCCCGATCACCGCATAGACGGCGATCGGCACGAACAGGAACACGTAGCCGATCCACACGCCGGAGCCAGCCGCGCGCTCGATGCGCCACAGCAGCAGCACAAACGCGAGAAAGCCGAGCGTGTAGAGGGCGTACGCGCGAATCAGGCGACGGGTCAGCATCGATCAGCGCCCGCTGCGCGTATCGTCCGCGCCCGCCGCATGGTCGTCATACGCGCGGCGCAGGATGCGGTCGGCACGCTGCATCAGCCCGATATAGACGACGATCAGCACGAGATAGACGAGAATCGCGCCTTGCGCGCCGACATAGAACGGCAAACTGAATCCCGCGAAATGCACGCCCGCAAGCGCGGGCGCGAAGAACGGCACGACGAACGACACCGAAAAGCCGATCGCCATCAGCACGACGATCAGCACGACGTTGAAACGCCAGTAACGCGCGTGCGCACGCGCGAGCGGAACGGGCACGGGTGGCGGCGCAGCAGGCGCCGGACGGGACGGAGCGGTCATGCCCTTGTTTAACAAAAAGCCCCTGCGCGGACAATCGGGATTGCCGCGCAGGGGCGCATGACGCAACGCGGGAACTCAGCGCAAACTCAGCGCACTTCGGTGAGCTGATCGAGGATCGCGGGGTTCTCGAGCGTGGACGTATCCTGCGTGATCGCCTCGCCCTTCGCGAGCGAACGCAGCAGCCGGCGCATGATCTTGCCCGAACGCGTCTTCGGCAGGTTGTCACCGAAGCGGATGTCCTTCGGCTTCGCGATCGGCCCGATCTGCTTGCCGACCCAGTCGCGCAGTTCCTTCGCGAGCGTCGCGGCCTCATCACCCTCCGGACGCGTGCGCTTCAGCACGACGAACGCGACCACCGCCTCGCCGGTCGTCTCGTCCGGCCGGCCGACTACGGCCGCCTCGGCGACGAGCTCATGCGCGACCAGCGCCGACTCGATCTCCATCGTGCCGAGCCGGTGGCCCGACACGTTCAGCACGTCGTCGATCCGGCCCATGATCGTGAAGTAACCCGTGTCCTTGTCGCGCACGGTGCCGTCGCCAGCGAGGTACAGCGTGCCGCCGAGTTCTTCCGGGTAGTAACTCTTCCTGAAGCGCTCCGGGTCGCCCCAGATCGTGCGGATCATCGCCGGCCACGGACGCTTGATGACCAGGATCCCGCCCTGGCCGTTCGGCACGTCCTGGCCCGTCTCGTCGACCACCGCGGCCATGATGCCCGGCAGCGGCAGCGTGCACGAACCGGGCACGGTCGGCGTCGCGCCCGGCAGCGGCGTGATCATGTGCCCGCCCGTCTCGGTCTGCCACCACGTATCGACGATCGGGCAGCGTTCGCCGCCGACGTGCTTGTGATACCACATCCACGCTTCCGGGTTGATCGGCTCGCCGACCGTGCCGATGATGCGCAGGCTCGACAGGTCATAGCTCTTCGGGTGGACGTTGTCGTCGGCCTCGGCCGCCTTGATCAGCGAGCGGATCGCGGTCGGCGCGGTATAGAACACGCTGACCTTGTGGTCAGCGATCATCTTCCAGAAGCGGCCGGCATCCGGATACGTCGGCACGCCTTCGAACACGACCTGCGTGCCGCCGCACGCGAGCGGGCCGTAGGTGATGTACGTGTGGCCCGTGACCCAGCCGATGTCGGCCGTGCACCAGAACACGTCGGCGGGCTTCCAGTCGAAGGTCCACTTCATCGTCTGCGCGGCCCACAGCAGGT
>NZ_JAAGPL010000011.1:0-130486 GCF_017104785.1 Burkholderia sp. Ac-20353
GCCGCCCGCGACCGACGCGCAGCGCGTCGCCGCGCTCAAGCGCGTGTCGGACCTGCTCGGCTACGCGGCCGAGGATCACCCGGGCCCAGGCGCTGCGGCCGCGCAGCATCTGTCCGCGTCGCTCGCGAAGCTTGCCGCCGCCGACGCCGCGACGCGCGACCGCGCCGAGCGCGCGTTCTCCGACACGCTGCACATCGCGCTGAACCAGCTCGCGACGCTGCTGAAGCCGCAGGACATCACGCGCGACACGCTGCCGCCGTCGATCGTGCGCGACTGGGTCGCGCCGGACGGCCATGCGCTCGTGCAGATCTCGCCGAAGGTGCCGAACGGCGTCGATCCGGGCGACGACGCGATGCTGCGCCGCTTCGTGACGGCCGTGAAGGCCGTCGAGCCGGATGCGATCGGCGGGCCGATCTCGATCCTGCATTCGGCCGATACGATCATCAACGCGTTCCTGCACGCGGCGCTGTGGTCGATCGTGTCGATCACGATCCTGCTGTGGCTCACGCTGCGCCGGTTCGGCGACGTGTTGCGCACGCTCGTGCCGCTGCTCGTGTCGGGCGTCGTCACGCTCGAGATCTGCGTGTTGATCGGTATGCCGCTCAACTTCGCGAACATCATCGCGCTGCCGCTGATGCTCGGCGTCGGCGTCGCATTCAAGGTGTATTTCGTGATGGCGTGGCGCGCGGGCCAGACGGGCCTGCTGCATTCGAGCCTCACGCATGCGGTGCTGTTCAGCGCCGCGACGACCGCGACCGCGTTCGGCAGCCTGTGGCTGTCGCATCACCCGGGAACGTCCAGCATGGGCAAGCTGCTGGCGCTGGCGCTGACATGTACGCTGATCGGCGCCGTGGTGTTCCAGCCGGTACTCATGGGCAAACCGCGCGTGAAGCGCGCGAAGAACCAATCGCAAGGAATCAATGAATAAGGTGCGAATCATTGCGGCGAGCGTCGCCGCAGGCGCGATGCTGAGCGGCTGTGCGACCGGCCCCGACCGCAATCCGGCCGACCCGCTCGAGCCGATGAACCGCGCGGTGTACAAGTTCAACGACACCGTCGACCAGAACATCGCGGTGCCGATCGCGAAGGGCTACCAGAAGATCACGCCGACGCCGATGCGCACGGCGATCAGCAACTTCTTCTCGAACCTCGGCGACCTCGGCAACATCGCAAACAACCTGCTGCAGCTGCGCATCACCGACGCGACGGAAGACCTGATGCGGGTCGCGATGAACTCGGTGTTCGGCGTCGGCGGGCTGATCGACATCGCGACGCCCGCCGGCCTGCCGAAGCATCACCAGGATTTCGGGCTCACGATGGCGCGCTGGGGCGTGCCGTCCGGCCCGTATCTCGTGCTGCCGGTGTTCGGGCCGAGCACGTTCCGCGACGGCGTCGGCCGTGCAGTCGACGTGCGCTTCAACCTGCTCAACTACATCGAGCCGGCCGCGCGCAATCCGATGTATGTGATGCAGTTCGTGAGCGCCCGCTCGGACCTGCTCGGCGCGACCGACCTGCTGAAGCAGGCCGCGCTCGACCCGTACTCGTTCGTGCGCGACGCGTACCTGCAGCAGCGCAAGTCGCTGACCTACAAGAGCGAATCCGCGCCGAGCGCGCTGCCGAACTACAACGAGCCCGGCGATTCGGGCGGCGCGCCGGCGAACACGCCGGCCGCGCCCGGGTTGCCGAGCTACGAGGATCCGGGCGAGTCGGGCGGGGCGCCGATGAATGCACCAGCGGCACCGGCGGCACCAGCGACACCGGCCGCGCCAGGGCTGCCGCAATACAACGATCCGGGTGCAGGCAATGCGATGCCGGCGAATGCGCCGGGTGTGCCCGCAAGCGGAGCGGTCGCGCAGTAACGTCGAACAGGTCAGGAAATGCTCAGGAGCGCTTCACGATGCAGCGCGCCTGATTGCTGACGAACCCCTCGTTTTTCGGAACGAGGGGTTTTGTCTTTTTGGCTCAGGCAGAGGGGAACGGAAGAGGGGAAGAGTGGCCGCGCTTGCGTCGGCTCAGACGATCCGCAGCGCGCCCGCGCGCCCGAACGCATGTCGCGCCTGGATCAGCGTCGTGCGCGCCGCACGCGCATCGCCTGCGACCTGCAGCAGCGGGCCGAGCTGCGACGGCTGCTTCAGCAACTCGCGCAGGATCGGCAGGATCGCGGTGCTGCCGTCGTCGCGCAGCCCGGCCGTTGCCGCGCGCGGCAGCGTGCGCCACGCCGGATCGACGATTGCGCGGCACACCGCGAATGGCACGCCGCGCGCGGCCGCGAACGCCGCCGCGATGTGCGACTCCATGTCGACGGCCTGCGCGCCCTTCGCGCGATACAGCGCAGCCTTGTCCTCTGCGCTGACGACCGGCGCGCCGACAGCCGCCATCACGCCGCGCTTCACGCGAGGCCACACCGGCGTGTCGTGCAGCGCGCCGACGAGCCGCGCGCTCCACGCGACGTCGGTCTGCACGCGTCCGAACGGCCCGTCGATTGCGTCCGGGATCACGAGCGCGCCCGGCTCCAGGTCGGGTGCGAGCCCGCCGGCCGTGCCGAAACTGATGATGCCCGCGCAGCCGCGCGCGGTCGCTTCGGTCAGCGCGCGCTCGAGACGATCGGCGCGCGCGGCGAATACGGCCTCGACGCCGTCGCCGCTCGCGATGCGCGCCTCGAACGCCATCCCCGTCACCGCGATGACGGGCAGCGTGCCGTTATGCATCGATGCCGCCACGCGTCACATCCCGACCGTCACGCGCGTCGCGTTGTCGCGCTTCAGGTTGCGGTAGCGCGCGAGCGCCCACAGCGGGAAGAACTTGCGATAGCCGTGGTAACGCAGATAGAACACGCGCGGGAAGCCGGTCGCCGTGAAGCGCGTCTCGTCCCACAGCCCGTGTTCCTGCTGCTCGGCGATCAGGTAGTCGATCCCGCGCGCAACCGCCGGGTTGTTCACCTCGCCGGCCGCCATCAGGCCGAGCAGTGCCCAGGCCGTCTGCGACGACGTGCTCGGCGCCTGCTCGTAGCCGCGATAGTTGAGCTTGTAGCTGTCGCCGTCCTCGCCCCAGCCGCCGTCCTTGTTCTGCACCGACAGCAGCCACTGCGCGCCGCGCTTCACGCGCGGATCGTCGGGGCCGAGGCCGGCCGCGTTCAGCGAGCACAGTGCGGTCCACGTGCCGTAGACGAAATTCATCCCCCAGCGGCCGTACCAGCTGCCGTCCGGCTCCTGCTCCTTCAGCATGTAGTCGAGCGAGCGGCGCGCGGCTTCGCTGTTCGCGGCCGTCTCGCCTAGCTGCGACAGCATCGACAGGCAGCGGCCCGACACGTCCGCGGTCGGCGGATCGAGCAGTGCGCCGTGATCGGAGAACGGGATGTTGTTCAGGTAGTACTGCGTGTTTTCCGGCTCGAACGCGCCCCAGCCGCCGTCGCTGCTCTGCATGCCGACGACCCACTCGCGCGCACGCGCGATCGACTCGCGGTACGCGTCCGAATGCCGGAGCTTCTCGACGCGGTCCATCGCCATCACGACGACAGCCGTATCGTCGACGTCCGGGTAGTGCGGGTTCGCGTACTGGAATGCCCAGCCGCCGGGCCGCACGTTCGGGCGGCGCGAGATCCAGTCGCCGCGCACGTCGAGGATCTGCAGCGGACGCAGCCATTCGAGGCCGCGCACCACAGCGTCTTCCGCGCGCGGGTCGCCCGTCTCGAGCAGCGCGTGCGCGGCGAGCGACGTATCCCACACCGGCGACAGGCACGGCTGGCAGTACGCTTCGTCGTCGTGCACGACGAGCAGCTTCTCGACCGACTGGCGCGCGATCGCGCGGTTCGGATGGTCTTCAGGATAGCCAAGCGCGGCGTACATCATCACCGAGTTGGCCATCGCCGGATAGATCGCGCCGAGGCCGTCCTCGCCGTTCAGGCGCTCGTCGACGAACGCGACGGCCTGCCGGACCGCGCGTTCGCGCGTGTAGCTCGGGAACAGCCCGTCGACCGCGCGCAGCGCGTGATCGACGACGCGGAAGAACGCAAACCAGCCCGCGCTCTGGTGGCCCTGGCGCGGCAGCAGCCCCGCGTTCACCGGCGGATCGATGAACAGCTCGTCGATGCGTACGCCGCGCGGGTTCTTCGCGATCGGCCGCTTCGCATTCAGCACGAGCAGCGGCACGATCACCGTGCGCGCCCAGTACGACACCTTCGACAGGTGGAACGGGAACCACTGCGGCAGCAGCATGATCTCGACCGGCATCATCGGCACCGCGCGCCACGGAATCGCACCATACAGCGCGAGCTGGATGCGCGTGAACACGTTCGACATCTCGGCGCCGCCCATCGCGTGGATCGCGCGGCGCGCACGCTGCATGTGCTCGGCATTCTCGTCGTCGCCGATCACCTTCAGCGCGAAGTACGCCTTCACGCTCGCGCTGATGTTCGGCGCGCCGTCGGTGAACAGCGGCCAGCCGCCGTCCGGCTGCTGGATGCGGCGCAGATAGCGGCCGATCTTCTGTTCGAGCTCGAGGTTCGGCGTTTCGCCGAGATAGTGGACGAGCAGGATGTACTCGGCCGGAATCGTCGAATCCGCTTCGAGTTCATAGACCCAGTGCCCGTCGGCTTGCTGCGCGTCGAGCAGCGCATCGGTCGCGCGTGCGACGGCGGCGTCGAGGTCGGCCGCCACGGTGTCGGTGGCCAGGGTCGGCATATCGGTGAGATCGTTCATCGGTCCCTCTCTTATTGTGTCTGGAGCACGTCCGCGGCCTTCTGGCCGGAACGGATCGCGCCCTCGATCGATGCGGGCAGGCCGGTGGCAATCCAGTCGCCCGCAAGCACGAGATTGGTCCAGCGCGTACGCGCGGCCGGACGTTTCATTTCCTGCGACGGCACCGCCGCAAAACCCGCACGCGGCTCGACGACGAGCTGCCACGGGGGCAAGGTTTCCGCGCGTGCGCCCGTCACGCGCGCGACGTCCTGCCAGATCGTCTGCGCGAGCGTGTCGCGCGGCAGGTCGAGCCAGCGGCCCGCGTCGCGGATCGTCGCGGCGAGTTGGCCATCGGCCGCCCGCACCGCGTCGACGGCGCCGTTGACGACCGTCGTGTACGGCGCGCAGCCGGGCGCCGGTTCGGCCGCGAAATACGCGGTGACGACCGCGCTGTATGTATCCGGCGCGCTCAGGTCGGGCACGAGCGGCTGCGCGACGTCGGGCGGGATGGCCAGCACGACCGCATCGCCCGGCGCGAGATCGACACGCTCGCCGTCGATCACCAGCGCGTCGACCGCGTGGCCGCGCGCGCCGAATTCGAGCGCGTCAAGACGCGAACGCAGCCGGATCGTCGCGCCGCCATGCTGCAGCATCCGCAGCGCGGGCTCGACGAACGCGCTGCCGAGCCCGTGACGCGCGAACAGCGGGCGGCACGCAGGTCCGCCCGCGGCGAATGTGCCGCACACCGCCGCGCGCGCCAGTTCGGCCGTCGCGTGGCGCGGCTCGACATTCAGCGCACCGAGGAAAAACGGCCGCAGCCAACGATCCCACAGCACGCCGTCGCATCGCATCGTCTGTGCGAGTGAGCGGCCCGTGCGCGCGAAAGCGAGCGGCGCGAGCGACAGATAATCGAGCGGCGTCGTGCCCGGCGCCCGCGACGCAGCGTCGAACAGCCAGGACGGCCAGCGGCTGTTGCCGAAACGCAGCGTCCAGCGCTGCTGCGACATGACGTCGGCCACCGGAAATTCAGGCAGCGCCGGCCCGGACAGTTGATCGGCCGCGCCGATCGCGCGCAGATAGCGCTGCGTCGACGGCTGTCCTGCGAACACCAGATGCAGCCCGCTGTCGATCGTCGCGTTCAGCATGCCGTCGAACCACGAGCGGCAGCGTCCACCCGGCTGCGCGTGCGCATCGTGCAGCACGATGCGACGCCCGCGACGTTGCAGCTCGACGGCGGCCGACAGGCCCGCGAGTCCTGCCCCGACCACGTGGACGGTTCTGGGCATCAGCTCAGAACAGCGCGTAGCGCGCGGCGATCATCAGCATGCGCGCCTTCGGCTTGCGGATCGGCGCGCGCGGCGCGTCGAAGCCGCGAGCGATCGCAGCCTCGAGAATGCAGCGGTACGCGCCCGACATGATGCGCGGCGCCTTCACCTGCGCGCGTGCGCAGGTATCCATCACCGCGTCCGCCTGCCGGAAATGCTCGAGCGCGCGCTCGACGAGCGTCACGCACACGCGCGGCAGCGCCGGTGCGCGTGCGATCGTCACCGGATCGGCAATCGCGATGCCTTCGCGTGCAAGCAGTTCGCGCGGCAGGTAGCAGCGGTTGATCCCCGCATCCTCGTCGATGTCGCGCAGGATGTTGGTCAGTTGCAGCGCGCGGCCGAGATGATGCGACAGCGTAATCCCTTCGGCCTCCGGCATCCCGAAAATCCTCACCGACAGACGGCCGGCCGCGCTCGCGACGCGATCGCAATAGAGGTCGAGCGTCGGCTCGTCGGGCGCGCAGATGTCTTCGGCGGCGTCCATCGCCATCCCGTCGATCATCGCGTGGAAATCGTCGCGCTTCAGGTCGAACGCGCGAATCTCGCGCGTGAGCGCCGCGAGATGGCGCGGCGGCTGGCCGGCGAAGCACGCGTCGATGTCCGCTCGCCAGCGCTCGAGACCGGCGGCGCGCTCGGCGCGCGGCAGGTCGCTGTCGGCGATGTCGTCGACCGCGCGGCAGAACGCATACACCTGGAACATCGCGTCGCGTTGCGCGGCCGGCAGGATGCGCATCGCAAGATAAAAGGAGCTGCCCGATGTGGCGGCAGCGGCATCGATTTCTTGTTCGTCCACGACGAGATTGGAAACGGCCAAGACGAGCTCCACGGAGACGCCCACGCGGGGCGATTGAAGAAGCCATGCCCGGCTGGGATGGAAAAGGCGTCAAATGCGTGCGAGATGTGCGAACGATCGACGCAGACAAGCATGAATTGCCGGCCGGAAGCCGGAATTGGCCGAAAGTATAGCAATCTTTGAAGGTCGATGGCGGCTTGCGCAGCCCCTGCCGCCGCGCCGCGCAGCGGCGCCCGGGGCCGCGCAAGCCGCGCGCAGCGGACCGCTGCGGGTGACTGGACGCGCCTGGCCAGTCGCGCCTGGCCGGCCGCGCCTAGCCGTACACGACGTCACGCTGCAGGTCGAGCGCGATCAGCCCCATTTCGCGTGTCAGCAGCAGCATCGCGCGGCGCTCGAGCCGCGAACCCATGAAACTCGTCACGCGGCCGTCGGGCTCCGCGGTGAACTGGAACAGCGGGCCGCCGGTGCCGAACCACGCGCCGGGCACGTCGGGGGACTCCTGCCAGTCGATCTGCTCGAACACGCGCGTGATGCCCGCGCGTACCGCGGCGCTTGCGCCGATCGGCGGCGCGATGTCGCCGAGGTCGTCGAGCGAATAGGGGCCCGGCTTGTCGGGTTTCCGGTAGAAGAGATAGTCGACGTTCATGGGGCGCGATCGGTTCAAAACATCAAATTAACGCGATCCGATGCGAATTTAAATCAGATCAGAACGAAATGTGGCCTGCGCGACACATTGAGGGCCATATTGCCGCAGGCCGCCACCGCTTGGCCTGCGCGGGTTCGTCTAAGATGATGCTTTATCCCAAAATCATAACCCCCCGAGAACCGATGGAGACGAACTTGACCGCCGCTTCGCCCGCATCCCCGCAGTCCGCCCACCCCGTCTTCGTGCTCGTGCATGGTGCATGGCAAGGCGCGTGGTGCTACGCGCACGTCGCGGCCGCGCTCGCCGCGCGCGGCCACCTGTCGATCGCGCGCGACCTGCCCGCGCACGGGATCAACGCACGCTTTCCCGCGTCGTACTTCAAGCGTCCGCTCGACAAGGAAGCGTTCGGCGCCGAGCCGTCGCCGGTCGCGAACACGACGCTCGACGACTATGCGTCGCAGGTGATGCAGGCCGTCGACGACGCATATGCGCTCGGCCACGGCAAGGTCGTCCTCGTCGGCCACAGCATGGGTGGCCTCGCGATCACCGCAGCCGCCGAGCGGATGCCCGAGAAGATCGCGAAGATCGTCTATCTCGCGGCGTTCATGCCCGCATCGGGCGTGCCGGGCCTCGACTACGTGCGCGCGCCGGAAAACCAGGGCGAGATGCTCGGCCACCTGATGCTCGCGAGCCCGCGCACGGCCGGCGCGCTGCGCATCGATCCGCGCAGCGACGACGCCGCGTATCAAGCGACGGCCAAGCAAGCGCTGTTCGACGACGTGTCACAGGCCGAATACGAGGCCGTGGCGAACCTGATGAGCTGCGACGTGCCGGCCGCGCCGTTCGCGACCGCGATCCCGACGACCGCCGCGCGCTGGGGCGCGATCGACCGGCACTACATCAAGTGCCTGCAGGACCGCGTGATCCTGCCCGCGCTGCAGCAGCGCTTCATCGACGAAGCCGACGCGTTCGCGCCGGACAACCCGACGCACGTGCACCAGCTCGACAGCAGCCACTCGCCGTACATCTCGCAACCGGCGGTGCTGGCTGGCGTGCTGGCCGACATCGCGAAGAGCTGAACATCTATACGTAGGCGACCGAACGATCGCGGCCGAGTCGCTTCGCGCGATAGAGCGCGGCGTCGGCCTCGTTGACGACGATCTCGAACGTCGGCGCACCCGGCCGCGCGCACGCGGCGCCGACGCTCGCCGTCACCGGCACGCTCACGCCTTCGGCCTCGACCGGCGCACGACTGATCGCGCAGCGCACCTTCTCCGCGACCAGCATCGCTTCGTCGAGATCCGTGCACGGCAGCAGCAGCGCGAATTCCTCGCCGCCGAAGCGGCCGAACGTGTCCTGCGCGCGCACGATCGCGGTGACGCGCTGCGCCATCTCGCGCAGCACCGTGTCGCCGACCGCGTGGCCGAACCGGTCGTTGATCGTCTTGAAGTGGTCGAGGTCGAACAGCAGCACCGACAGGTTGCCGCCGTAGCGCTGCCAGCGCGCATACTCGTCGTGCAGCCGCGCCTCGAAAAAGCGCCGGTTCGCGATGCCGGTCAGGCCGTCGAGGTTCGCATGCTCGCGCAGCTTCGCGACCGCCTCTTCGCGCTCGCGCTGCATCACGCTGACGTGCGTGACATCCGAGATCGTCACGCACACCGCCTCGACTTCGCGCCCGCGCGTGAGCGGCATGAACGTGCAGTCCTGCTGCATGAAGTCGACGCCGCCCGTGATCGGCCGGTCGTGCTCGAAGCGGAACAGGTACGGACGCTGCTCCCACGAGCTGAACGCGAAGCTGCCGAGCTGAAACACGCTCTCGAGCTTGCGCGCGAGCCACGCGCGCGGCAGGTCCGGAAAACTGTCGAACAGGTTGCGGCCGATCACGTCGGCCGCGGCGACGCCGCTGTGGTCCTGCATGAAGCGATTCCACATCAGCACGTTCATCGCGCGATCGAGCACGAACAGGCCGAACCCGACCCGTTCGATCACGAGGTCGCTCAACGAAGTGGAAGAGGTGGTGACAGTCATAGCGCGGACAGCAACGCGTCGAGCGCGTCGCCCATCAACCGGATCGAATCTTCGGCCATCAGCATCACGAAATGCGCACGGAAGCCGTCGCCCTCGAGCCCGAAGTTCACCTCGAGCAGCAACGCAACGCTCCATGCGAGCACCGTCGGCTGGAATACGTCGTCGAACGACATGTCGGCGCCGAGCAGGCCCGGCGGAAAGAACACCGGCGTGCGGCCGAGCTCGTCGAGGATCGACGCGACGCACGCGCCGATCAGCACATTCGCGACGTCGAACACGAGTTCGTCGTGGCTCGCGATCTCGCCGCGCGCGGCCGGGTCGCCGTCGTCCGCCGCACGCGCACCCCATGCGCCGTCGCCGAACGCGCGGTCGACGAGCGACACGAGTCGCGCGACGCCCGCGCTGCGGCACAGCACGAGCGCTTCGCCCTTGATGTCGGACCGGAATCCCTGGCGCACGGCGGTCACGTTCTCGTGGATGCCCGTCATCTCGCGCAGCGCATTGCCCGCATCGGCCGCATTCACGATGCGCACGCGCGGTACCGACAGCTCGATGAAGCGGCCGAGCAGCAACGCGAGGCGCGCCGCGGCGCGGCCCATCGCGAGATTGGCGATTTCCTGCAACGCGTCGCGTTGCTCCGCCGTGAACACCGATTCAGGCATACAACCCATACTCCTTGAGAATGGGCAGCAACGCCTCCGACGTCACGGGTTTCGCGACGAACGCGATCGCGCCGAGTTCGCGCACGCGCTCGCGCGCCTGCGGCTGGATATCGGCGGATACTACGATCACGAACGTGTTCAGATCCTCGTGGCGCAACGTCTCCAGCACCTGATAGCCGCTCATGTCGGGCATCGTCAGGTCGAGAAACATCACGGAAGCCTTGCCGTCACGATAGAGCGCCAGTGCCTCGCGGCCGTTCGCGGCATACGCGACGTCGACATCCCAGTCACCCGGTAAGGCCTTCGTCAACAACTTGCGGGCGAGCAGCGAATCGTCGGCAATCACAATCGGCAAAGGCATGGCGGGCGGCGCGGTATACGGAATGATCTCTCTCGCGTTAACGGCCGCGTCGCGCACTTCTTTAGGCCTCGCGCGATCCGGCGCAGGCATTCCGCCGGACCGCCGGGCAGCGGGCGCCACCGCGCAATTCGCGTGCGACGCAAGCCGCGAGCGGTGCTTGGCGGGCGCGTATCTGTCAGGGAAAGCAAGGCGCGATTCTCTGAGTAAAACCCGTGCGGTGCAACTCTCCATATTCACGGTTTCGGACAAAATCCATCCGATCACGCGGCAATCCGGAAACAGGTGCAACCAATTTTGCGATCAGGACGCAAAATTTTCCTTTGTGTACGTTTGCGCTTCCGGATTCGTCGCGTTTTCAATCTGACGAATCCATCCTGTCGGAACCGTCAGGGTCGCGCGGGCCGTGCGCGGCGAAGGGGTGGCGGGGCGCGGGCGCAACTCGTTTATGATGGCAGGCACCTTCGTTTCACGCTTTTCCCTCCGATGACGTCCGAACGGCCCGCCGATTCCCGCGACCACGCTCCCGCCGACGATTGGCAGGAGGACGACGGAACCTACGCGTCCGGCGCCCCCGAACACGATTTCGCGGTCCGCCGCGTGACGCTGATCGTGCTGCTGATCGCCGCGATCGTGCTGCCGTGCATCTACGTGTCGGTGATGGCCTACAACGACCTGAAGACGCGCGAGGCCGCCGCGAGCGACGTGACGATGCGCACCGTGCGCGTCGCCGAGGAGCACGCGCTCAAGGTATTCGACCTGAGCGAAACGCTCGATGCGCGGATCGTCGACCTCGTGCAGGACCTGGACGACTCGACCGTGCGGCAGCACGAATCCGACATCCACGATGCGCTCAATACAGTGGGCGGCGGTTACCCGCAGGTCGCGGCCGTGTCGATCTTCGGCGCGAGCGGGATGCTGCTCGCGAACAGCCTCTACTACCCGGCACCGTACGCGTCGATCGCGAAACGCGACGACTTCATCGGCATCCGCGACGGCAAGGTCATCGAACACATCTCGCGCCTGATGATGGGGCCGCTCAAGCTCGAGAACATTCCGGTGTTCAATACGGGCGTCGCGCGGCGCCACAGCGACGGGACGTTTGCCGGCATGGTGTCGATCGCGCTGAAGTCGTCGTATTTCAGCGCGTTCTACCGCGACCTGCTCGGCGGCGCGAAGACACCGATGACGATGGCGCTCACCCGGACCGACGGCGCCGTGCTCGCGTCGTATCCGCCGCAGCCGGCCGCCGCGCTTGCCGAACAGGTGCTGCTGCCCGACGGCGAGCGGACCGACCCGCGCGCGGGCGTCGTGCGCGTGCGTCACGACGCGGGCAGCGAGATCGTCGCGTACCGGCAGGTCGGCAGCTATCCCGTGTACGTGTCGTGCGCATACCGCACCGCGGCGATCTGGCGTGAATGGTACGAACACCTGAGCGTACTGTTCGCGTCGATGTTCGCGCCGTCGTTCGCGCTGTGGTGCGTAATCTGGCTGTCGCTCAAGCGCCTCAAGGCGGAAGAGGAGGCGTGGGATCGCTGGCAGGCCGAAGCGTCGATGCGGCGCTCGATCGAATCGGCATACCGGCAGTCGCGCAAGATGCAGGCGCTCGGCAATCTGGTCGGCAGCGTCGCGCACGACTTCAACAACCTGCTGATGATCATCTCGAGCAACGTGCAGATCGTGCGGCGTCGCGGCGTCCAGCATCTCGACACCGAGCTCGGCGCGATCGAGCGAGCGCTGAAGAACGGACAGTCGCTGACGCGCCAGCTGCTCGGCGTCGCGCGCAAGCAGCCGCTGCACAACGAGACGATCGACGTCGAGCAGTGGGTCGGCACCTGCCGCGAACTGCTGAAGACGTCGCTCGGCTCGAAATCGTCGCTGATCGTCGCGATCGACGCCGGCGTGTGGCCAATCCGCGTGGACGTCGCCGAGCTCGAGCTCGCGGTCATCAACCTGGCTGTCAACGCGCGCGACGCGATGCCGACCGGCGGCCGCTTTACCGTCGGCGCGCGCAACGTGACGTTCCGCCGCGAAGACGGCTTTCCGCTGACCGGCGATTTCGTGCAGATCTCGCTCGACGATACGGGCGCCGGCATGGCGCCCGACGTGCTCGCGCGCGCATTCGAGCCGCTGTTCACGACGAAGACCCAGGGGATGGGCACCGGGCTCGGGCTGCCGCAGGTGTTCGCGTTCTGCGAACGCTCGGGCGGCCTCGCGACGATCGACAGCGCGGTGGGCGCGGGCACGTCGGTGCGGCTCTACCTGCCGCGCGCGAGCGCGGCAGACCTGGTCGCGCGGCCGGCGCTTGCCGCCGTGCAAGCGCATGACGCGAGCCCGGCGGCCGGCCTGAACGTGCTGCTCGTCGAGGACAACAGCGAAGTCGCCGCCGGCACCGAGGCGCTGCTCACGCTGCTCGGACACCGCGTGACCTACGCGGCATCCGCCGACGACGCGCTGCGGCTGGTCGAAGACGCATCGGCGCACGAGCGCTTCGACCTCGTGATTTCGGACATCCACATGCCGGGCCACCTCAACGGCATCGATCTCGCGGAAGCGATCGGACGGCGCCCGGAAAAACTGCCCGTCATCCTCGTGACGGGCTATGCGGAGGAGCTGGACCGCACGCGCGGCGTCAATGTGCGCGTGTTGTCGAAGCCGTTCGACATCGCACTGCTCGACGAAATCCTGCTGGGCATTCGCGACGCGCGCGACGCGAAGCACGCGGGGATTTAGGAAACGTCGGAGAGGGGTCCGGCAGGCGCGAAGCACGCGGGCATCCAGGGAACCGTCGGAGACGTGTTCGGCAGGCGCCGGACCGGCACCGCGCGTTCAGGCCGCGTTGTGGGTACGCACCCACGCCGCGTAGCGGTCGACGAAGCCTTGCAGGAATTTGCGCGTATCTTCGTTGACGATCTCGCCGTGATCGTCGATACGCGTCGCGTCGTGCTTGATGAACATCTCCGGCTGGCCGAGCGTTGCGACGTCGAGATACGCGAGCACGTTGCGCAGATGCTGCTGCGCGAGCGCGGTGCCCGTCGCGCCCGGCGACGTGCCGAGCACCGCACCGGGCTTGCGCGCCCACGAGTTGGCGCCCCACGGACGCGAGCCCCAGTCGAGCGCATTCTTCAGCACGCCCGGCATCGAGCGGTTGTATTCCGGCGTGACGAACAGCAGGCCGTCGGCCGCTTCGATCGCCTGCTTGAAACGCCGCGCGACTTCCGGAAAGTCCGCATCGTAATCCTGGCTGTACTGCGGCAGCTCGCCGATCTCGACGAACTCGAACGCGAGATCGGCCGGCGCGAGCGAGATCACTGCCTTGGCGAGTGCCCGATTCCACGATTCGCGACGCAGGCTGCCGACGATGACCGCAATACGATGTGCCATGACTTTCTCCTTCCGGTGGGTGAGGAATCGATTCGATTGCTTCTGGATAGACGGCAAAGGTCTGTTTATAGGCAGGCCAGCCCGCGAGCCGCCCCACGGGGCCATTCGGCAGACTTTCCACAAGGTTTTCCACAGAAACTGTGGATAACTTTGGGGGTATGCGGCGCAGTTACAAATGACACATCGCGCAAGGTCATCTGTGCACAGCGCAAACCTGTGGGCAAGCATAGCTCAGCTTGGCAGCGGTGATTGTTAAAGTCGCGACGGAACATGCGTTGCGAGCCCGCGCGTGGGCCAGTAAGCTGCTCGCACCGTGCCGCGCGCGACGTGCGCGCGGATTCCTTCGAGAGAGTGCCCATTGATGCCGTCCGCGTACGACGATCCCGCCTATCTCGCGCAATTGCGGCGCGACCTGCTGCGCTTTGCGCGCCTGCAGCTCCGCGATGCGGATGCGGCCGAGGACGCTGTGCAGGAAGCGCTGGCCGCCGCGTGGACACGCGAGTGTGACTTCGCGGGGCTCTCCGCGCACAAGACCTGGGTGTTCGGCATCCTGCGCAACAAGCTGATCGACGTGCTGCGCGCGCGGCAGCGGATGGTGAGCCTGTCCGCGCTCGACGCCGAACTCGACGGCGAATCGGTCCTCGACCGTGAACTCTTCAAGAGCAACGGTCACTGGACCGCGCACGCGAAACCGCGCCCGTGGCCGCAACCGGAAACGCTGCTGCAGCAACAGCAGTTCTGGATGCTGTTCGAAGCGTGCCTGAACCATCTTCCGGAACAGATCGGGCGCGTGTTCATGATGCGCGAGTTCCTCGATTTCGAGATCGCCGACATCTGTACCGAGCTGACGTTGACGACGAACCATTGCAGTGTGCTGCTGTACCGCGCACGTACGCGCCTGCGCACCTGCCTGAGCGAGAAGGGGCTGACGACCGAAGATGCTACTGGGGAAATGTAAGGACGTGACGCGCCTGCTGTCGGATGCGCTCGACCGGCACCTGACGGTGCACGAGCGTGTACAGGTGCGCGTGCATCTGCCGGCTTGCAGCGGTTGCCGGCAGTATCGCCAGCAGATCGCGTTGCTGCGTGAGGCAGCGCGAACCGCGGCCGGCCGTGACGGTGGTGGCGGGGGAGAGACGTGACGGTGCGGAGTTCGGGGATCATCCGGCGCGCATGCGCCGGATTCCTGCAATAAGAAAAATTCGAGAAATTAGAATTATTCGAACAATTCACGAACCGATTCCGGCGGCCGCCCGATAGCCGCTTTGCCTTTGTACACGACGATGGGGCGCTGCAGCAGGATCGGATTTGCGGCAATCGCCTCGTATGCTTGCGCGTCGGTCAGATCCGCGCGGGCCAGATCGAGTGCCTTGTACGGCTCTTCGTTGTCGCGGAGCATGTCGCGCACCGGACGCCCGAGTTGACGATGCAGCGTTTCCAGTTCCTGGACCGTCGGCGGCGTCTTCAGATATTCGACGACCGCGACCGGCGCGCCGCTCGGGTTCAGCGACTCGACAAGCGCCAGCGTTTCGCGCGATTTCGAGCATCGGGGGTTGTGGTAGATCGTGATCATCATTCGGGACTCGATTGTGGACCCCGTATTGTAGCCAGTCCGGGCGTGGGCTCGAATGGGTGCGCTGGCGGGAATTGCTGCGTGCCGAGCAGGGGGGTGCGTTGTGCCGTCAGTTCGTGGCGACGGCCGGCAGCGAGAATGGCGGCGTCGAATCGTTGAACTGTGGCAGGCATCGGTTTATGCGCATAAACCGGCTGATGCGGATTGAAGTTTGAGCGCCGCCGATGGCTCAAGGACAGATGCTACCTCTGGCACCCCGAGCAGGGGAGGGCCCCCAGCGACCAGCGACCAGCGACCAGCGACCAGCGACCGCAATGCTCCCAGTCTTTAGCGCTTTCGATTGCGATGCAACGGTGCACCTTCGTATCGTGTCGCGCCTGGTTTATGCGCATAAGCCAGGCGGGGCGATACCAGACATCACACGCGACAGGCCAAACGAATTTGTCGTCGGCTCAGCGCGCCTCTCCTCCGGTTTCCCTACGGCATTTCCGGGAGCCGTTCGCTGGCTCCGAGTCGGTTTATGCGCATAAACCGGACTGCATTTTTCCGCCTGCCGTCGCTCCCGGCATTTCGACGACTGGGCTTGGGCTCGCGAGAACGCGTGCCCGGAGAACGACTCAATCCCGCTGGTCTCGGCGTGCGTGTCACGTGTGCCGGCGGACAGCACGCAAAGACGTTTTGCGCGGATGCCCGATCTTGAGCGCTCACACCACACGCGACCGCTACCACACCGGTTTATGCGCATAAACGACTCGTCCGATTGGCCAACGCGTAGTTGATGAACAACAATTTCATTGAATTATAAATATCGTCCTGTAGAATTCCATCGACCAAAAACAGGAGTGAAAATTGGCCGCGGAAATCATAGCTGTCACTCAACAAAAAGGCGGTGTCGGCAAGAGCACGATCGCCATGCACCTCGGCGCCGCATTCCATGAGAAAGGGAAGCGCGTCCTCGTCGTCGACGCGGACGGTCAAAACACACTGGTTCACTGGTCGAGCGCATCGGGCGACAGCGACACCGGCATCCCTTTCCCGGTCGTCAATCTTGCGGAAGCCGGCAGCCAGATCCACCGTGAGATCAAGAAGTTCATCAACGACTACGACATCATCGTCGTTGATTGCCCGCCATCGATCACCGAAAAAGTATCCGGCGTCGTTCTGCTGGCGGCATCGATCGCCGTCATCCCGACGTCCTCGTCGCCGGCCGATTACTGGTCGAGTGTCGGGCTGGTCAAACTTATCCAGCAGGCACAAGTGATGAACGAAGACCTGCGTGCGGTATTCCTGCTGAACAAGACCGAAGAGAAGCGCATGCTGACCCGCGAATTGAAGCGGGCGCTCGAAGAGCTCGGCTTCCCGCTGCTCAAGACGCAAATCCCGACGCGGGAAGCGTACAAGCAGGCAATGGCGCTCGGTCAAACCGTCCTGCAGATGAACGATCGCGGCGCCCGGCTCGCTGCTGCCGAAATTCGTGCATGCGCCGACGAGATCGTCGCAATGCTGCCCTGACTTTATGCGCATAAAGGAGTCGCATGAAACCCTCCCAATTTGCCAAAGGATTCCAAGCGCGCCCGGATACGACGACGAGTGAAAAGCGCACGGCCCTCGATCGACTCAACGCGATCGACGGACTCGTCAAGCCGGAAACGTCCGCTCCCGCCGCCGCGAAAGCGGCCAAGAAAGACATCGCGCTGGCTCCCGTTATCCCGGACATCGTCGGCGACGTGTCGCCCGATGAGTCCACGCCGTATCGCGCATGGCGCCTCGAGAACCGCTACGCGCCCGGGCAAGTGATCGAGCTTTCGCTGAAAGCGATCAAGCACAGCCCGTTCAACCCGCGACACTTCTATCTGAAATCGTCGATCGCCGAACTTGCGGTCAACCTCGCGAAGCAAGGGCAGCAGCAGGCGATTCACGTGATCCCCGATTACGACAATCCGGGCACGTACTTCGTCAGCGACGGCGGACGCCGCGTGCGCGCACTGAAGGAAGCGAACAAGGAAACCGTCAAGGCAATCGTGATCGATCTGCCGATCGGCCTCGAGAGCTACAAGCTCGGGTATGACCTGAACGTCCAGCGCGATTCGCAAACCGTATTCGACAACGCCGTCGTATGGCGGCGCTTCCTCGACGACAAGCATTTCCAGAGCCAGAAGGAATTGGCCGAGCATCTTGGTCTCGACGAGTCGACTGTCGCAGTCGCACTGTCGATCGGCAAGCTGCCGGAAACGGTCATGCAGGAAATGGTCGCCCGCCCCGATCGCTTCGGTTCCAACATGGCGTATCAGGTTGGTCGCTATCACGGCGCGCGCGGCACGGATGCGACGCTTCGCCTGATCAACAAGATCGTGTCCGACGACCTGAGCACGCGCCAGGTGTCCGACATCGTGAAGGGCCGCGCGGCCGCGCAAGAAACGCCGAAGCCGGCCAGCCGCCAGCGCTACGCGCAACGGCTCGAGATCAAGCTCGGCGGCGTATCGGTCGGTGATCTGAAGTCGTATGGGGACGATCGCATCGAATTGCGCCTGCGCGGACTGTCGAAGGACAAGCGCGACGCGATCCTCGAGCAACTCGAGCGGATGTTGTTGTCGAAGTGATCAGAGGCGGCCGGCGCCGGGCGATGCCGGTGCCGCCGCAGGCAGGACAGGCGGCTCAGGCCGCCCGCGATTGATTCAGCGTAAAGGAGAGCAGATCGCCGTCGGTCGGCTCGCCCCAGGTCTTCTGGGCCAACCAGTCGAAGAAGGCCGTCTCGGCCAGTTTGGAATCGAGGCCGCGCTTGCGCCAGTCCTCGCGCAGATGCGAGCCCAACGTCGGCAGCGCTTCCGACTCGAACGACTCGCGCGCCACTTCGCGTTCCACCTCACCCTGCTCGTCGTACAGTGCCTTCGCTTCCTTGCGACGGTACGCCGTGTATTCGCTCAGCAGACGCGCCTTCAGATCGTCCGGCTGGGCCGCTGTCGCCTTGCCGGACGGTGTGCCGGCAGGCAGGGCCTCAACGGCCTCTACAGGCGGCGCATAGCCCTTCTTCAGTGCATCCTTGAACAGGGCCGCGGCACTGCGCACCGGCGGCAACGACGTGCTGCGCATCCGCTGCTCGGTCATCTGCAGCGCGGCACGAATCCGGTTCTCCTCGCTGTCCGCGTACAGCGTCTGCGCTTCCTTCAACGGGATACCGAGCTTCACCATCCGGTCGACCAGCGTGCTGTCGAACACGTTCGGATGTTCGTCGAGCGCCAGCATCGGCTGCTTGCGCTCGGTGACACGGAACTGGATCTCGGCAACCCGCCGCCCTTCGCGATGCTCGATCAGTTCGACGAAGATGTTGGTGACCGCGTTGACCTCGGCGATCGCCGGGCGCAGATAGTCCCGCTTGAAGTACTTGTATTCGCGTTTCGCTTCGTCGCCGGCCTCGGTGTCGGGCGTACCGGACAGGATCGGGCGCCACCATTCCCACGGCTCGCGCATCGTCAGATGGCTCGGGTTCGTCAGGTAGCGCACGCAGATCTCGTACAGCGCGAGACCGGCACTGCTGCGCAGCTGGCTCTGGAACTGAAGGCTCAGGCGCGCATACTGGACCGGATCGAGCAGTTTCTTCTTGATCTTCGGCGCGAACGAAAATTCGACCCACACGCGGCGCGTTGCCGGGTCTTCGAGAATTTCCGCGTCCGCGATCAGCGTCGAGATCCCCCACTTGCGGCCAGGCTTCTGGCTCGACGTGCCCGTGCTCCATTCGACCTGCACCGACACCATCCGGCGCAAGTGTTCCTTCACCAGCGCGGTGTCGTTCGAGTCGAATGCGGAGTTGGCGACGATGTCCGACAACAGCGCGCGATAGGTATCGCCCGAATCGTCGGCCTGCTGCGCGACGGCCAGCAGGACATTGAACAGCTTGCGAGTCAGGAGGGTGATCTTGCCGCTTTTCGGCTGAATTGCGATCGCCTCGACGGCCTTACGCAATTCGGCTGAACTGGCACTCACCACATCCACATCGGTTTTTTTGGCGCGCTTCGTGGCCATGCGTCGGGTCGGAGGAGAAGTTTCCCGGAAGGATAGCGTCTGTGGTGAAGCTCGTCCAGAACGACATGCTCACCATAGCCGGTGAAGCGCGCTTGCGAAACGGCGCTCACCCCAACCGGCTCCCGCAAAGACTCACCGGTCCAGAATCACCGTGTTTCGGACTCACCTTTACACGTCGGGGCAGACGCGGATTCACAGTTTTTTGCCTGTGCCGAACACGTGCGCAATGCACTCCCGTATCGGCTCACCTTTCATAATGTCGCAATTTTACGACTGGCTTTATGCGGTGCCCGCACAGTATCCACATTGCACCTAACCGATCACTGTGACCGCCGGCGCGGCCGCCTGTATGCATGTACAGGCGGTTCGCGGCGGGGCATCGCCAGGGCCGCCCTGGTATCCCGAAAAGGCGCGGGCGTGGCAACCCGAACGGCTCGATCCGCTGTGCCAAGCGTACGGTTTGCCCCGTCCTGGCCGACGCTTCGGCAGCCGGGGCGCGCATTGTACAGCGCCCAATCACTACAGGCTCCCGAAAAATCTCACCTCACTGCCGCACAGGCCGGACATTCGATTGCCGCCGGATCCCCGACACAGGCGGGATCGCCCAACTGTGGCTCCCGTATTTCCTCACCTTATCGACAAAAAGCGCTGTGAAAACCGCAATCGGCAAGACTCCCGAAAAGTCTCACCGTAACCCCCGCGGTTTCAAAAATCCCAATGTCCTCCGATACTTAGGTGCAATTGTCGAATGCGCAGGCCAGCACAGCGATCTCCCGAATAGCCTCACCTTTCACGGGTAGACATTCGTACGACAACATCGTGTCGGCTCCCGAAAAGCTTCACCTTTGCCGAAAAAGCACTCGCCCAAACAGCCTCACCATGTAGCTCTGGCGGCCTTTTCCACGGAAGTAACCACCCACATCCCCCGAAAAGCCTCACCTTTGACCATTTTTCGGGCAAATCCCGTTCCCGAAAAAGCTCACCTTTGGGATGTGCGTGACGATCTCGGGCCGGGTCCTGAAAACGCTCACCTTATGCAGCGTCGACCAGGAAAACCCGGATTTCGCCCCCGAAAAACCTCACCTTTACGGATCCACAGGCCCACAGACGGCCTTTTGCTGTGCAAAATCACGTTCGCCTCCCGCAAATCCTCACATCAAATCGGCCGCGAATCCCGTGAAACCTCACCTTTCGCCTGAATTGCCTAAAAGAAGGGCAGAAACGACGGTAAACGAAGGTCCTGAAAAGCCTCACCTATGTCTGCACAGGCAGAAAACTGTGCGCTCAGACACAGCAGGCGTTTCGCGGCTGTGCAGTCCCGCAAACGCTCACCTGTGGAAAATCCATTGATTTGCTGTGCTCCTGAATCCGCTCACGACCTTTCCCGCAACGGCTCACGCAGCTCCCCGAACCCCATCACGTCGGCTCCCGCAGAAGGTCACCTTGATTCCCGTAAAGCTTCACCTTGTCGGCCGGAAACCCTTGCTATGTAAGGCTGTGCCGTGGCGTTAACGTTTTTAACTAAGGGTTCAAAGGTGTTTACTTCTAATACTCTCAACACGTCTCCCGACGAGTTTTCCACAGATACCCCTAACCCCGACACCCAGCGTCCTGCTCACAGTGCATCCTGTGAAACAACCCTGTTTTTTCGTGGACTGACGAAAAACGCTGCCAATACAATTGCTTAGTGTCGTTTCTTCGCTTTGTTTCACGGAATCTGCGGCTGTGATCGACGACAAGCCCTCACAGCAACGCTTCCTGTGCACAGCGACGCAAAATTGCAACGTCTGGCAGAAATAGGTATTGAAAGATACGTATTTCGTTATGATTGCAACAATCAAATCGCAATGAGATATGTCATGACCCTCGACGAGATGCGCCAGGTCATCCGGGAAGAGCTGGAGTCGTTGCGCGCAACCGGTGCGCGGCGCCAGGAGTTGTCGCTGCATGCGTGCAAGCGCTTGTTCTTCGATCTTGGAATCCGGCCGTCGGCTGCCAACGTCCGCGATCTCACGCAGACAGGCAGCGCCAGCGACATTCCGAAGGACATCGATCACTTCTGGGAACGGATCCGTTCCGCGTCAAAGGTTCGTCTCGACGGCGCGGCCATTCCGAAAGCGGTCGAGGAGAAAGCCGGCGCCCTGCTCGGCGCGCTCTATGAAGAAGCGCTGAAAGCCGCGCGGGACAGTCTTGATGCCGACCGCGAGCAGGTCCGCGCGAATGTCACACAGGCCGAACAGCAATTGCGCGACGCAAGCGTTCGCCAGGAAACGCTCGAGGCTGCCGTCGCACGCAGCGAAGCCCGCAATGAGCAGTTGCAGGCACGGGTTACCGAACTCGAGGTTCAGCTGGCGTCACAGACAACGCACGGTTCGGCAAACGAAGCGACGCTGCTCACCACAGTCGGCCGCCTGGAAAAGGACGTGATCACAGCCACGAGCCGCATCGATGCCGAGCAAACGCAGAACGCCACGCTGCGCGACCGCATCGACGTGCTGCAAGCCGAGCTGCAGCAGCGCACCGAGCATTACGCGCAGCAGATCAAGGATGCGGTGGCGGAAGCGGAACGTCGCGTGAAGCCGATGCTGGTCGAGCTGGATTCATTGCGCAGCATGGCGTCGACCTACCAGTCCGGATTGCGCGATGTGCAACGCAAGGAATTCGATTTTCTGCAGCAGCTGAGTGCGGCCAAGGCTCGTGCGGACCGCCTCGATGAACAATTGCGCAGCCAGGGCGATGAATTGGAGACGGCGACGCGCGAGAGGAATGCGCTGCGCGCGAATCAACGGATGAATCCGGAGATCGCCACACTGATCCGGCGGCTCGCCGAGACGGGCAAGCTCGATGCCGACGCATTCTCCGTCATCGGTACCACGCTGGACCAGGAAACGCCGGTGCCGAACCAGTGTCCGCATTGCGACGGCGAGCCAGAACTGTCACATGACGAAGCGGGTTTCGAAGTGTCGTGCCCCGAGTGCGAGCACGCGTCAGGTTCGTGGCCATCCCGCTTCGAAGCGGTCACGCGCTTTGCCACGACGGACCGGCGTTGATCCGGACCGCGGGCACCGGTGAGACGTTGCGGGAAGCAAAAGGTGAGGATATTCGGGAGCGCTGCGTGGGTGAGGCCGCGCCGGGCAAGGCTGCTCACGCATCGTCAGCGTGAGCAGCACCGAGGTCAACCGTGAGATTCGCGGTCGGCCTCCATCTCACCTTCGTGCTCGGCCAGATCGTCACGCCAGTTCTTCCACGCGCGATGCAGCCGATTCGACGAAATCGGCTGCATGAAGCCCAGCCACTGGCCGACCCGCTCGAGCGGCACGTCGTTTTCGAACAGCTCCGCGGCATAGGTGTTGCGCAGTGTCTGCGGGCTTGCGCGCGCGGTGCGTGACGACGCAATGTCGGCCGCTTCGACGATCGCGTCGATCGCGCGCAACATCGTTGCCTTGTGCATCGGACGTCCGGCATGCGAGGCCGGAAAGACGAGCTCGCCCGGAATCTCCTGACGCTTGCGTTCCGCGAGCCACGCGTCGAACAGCGCGATCGCGAATGACGCGAGATGCGTTTCCCGCGCGAAATCGGGATGCGTCGACGGAATCTGCAGCGTCGTGCCACTGGTATTGACGCAACTAATCGTAAGAGCGCGTGCTTCGCCGGTCTTTACGCCGGCGCCGAGAAAGGCGGCAACGAGCGCCCGGTCGCGACGCTCTTTCCATAACGCGGCGCCGGATTCGACGATCGGCGAAAACAGATAGGTGAGCAACTTCGCACGCTCGGACGGTGCGAGAAAGCCGGTCGGTTCATTGTCGCGTGCCTTGCGCCAGATCGCTTCGCCATCCTGAGCGATGAAGCGGGCCGGGTTGGTCGATGCGAATTCGCTGCGCCGGATGTGGTCGAGCACACGCTCGATCAGCCGCAAATAGCGCATGCGCTGCGTTTTCCTGATCGGCAGTTCGCCGACGAAATACGCGATCGATGCGGTGTCGACGGTCGCGAGATCCTTTTGATGTGCGCGCAGCCAGGTGAGAAAGGCGCCCCATTGCGCGCGATAGACATCGGCAGACGACTGTCGATAGTCCTGCATTGCAAGCCATGCATCGAAGGCTGCTTCGGGGGATGCGATCCAGTCCGAGGCACCGCGGTCGAACAGATCTTTTTCCGAGTCGGGCGAGCGAGCTTCCGCAGATGAAGGAAGGGACATGTTATTTTTTCCGTTAGTTGCGCATAGGGTAGTCCTTTCCGCAACGCCGTGATCAATCGCCCCAGGCCTTGGCGACGCGGACGGTTCGCGGTGCGGGTTGTGCATCGCGCTGGCGTGCCGCGGCCTCGTACGCGTTGAGCGCGAACGAGAACGCAGCGGGCAGTGCGTTGGAGCGCCCGAAATCGATCGGATCGTCCGTTTCGGGAAACGTCATGTCCGACGGCCGTTCGAACAGTTGACGCATGTCGGCCTCGTGCCGGCTGGCGAAACCGAGGTCTGCCAGTGCCTCGGCTTCGATTGCGTGCAGCAGGCGCCAGGTCAGCGGCACCTGCTGGCGGGTATAACGTTCGGCAATGTGGCGAACGATCTTTTCGAGGTCGTGCGCAGCAGCCTTGAAGCTGAGCGCGGCCAAGTCTTGTTCTTCGGTCATCGCAGGCTCCTGTGGATCAGGGGTGGCGCGTTAGCGCTTACTCTGGTCCCATGCTTCGCGGTCGACCAGCGTTGGCACTTCGGCGCTCACGCCAGTCACATGCAAAGCGGAATGTCCGTATACTGTACAAACATACAGTGTTTTGCGCAACTGGCCGATCGGATGGCTCGACAGCCCGTCAGCGATGAATCACGATCAACAACGCTCTCGCTTCGCTCTTGCCAGGGTTGCGGATCGCGTGCGGCCCGTCGGCCGCGTAGCGTGCGGTGTCGCCGGCTTTCAGGCGGCGGGCGGCCCCCGCCGCCTCGATTTCCATTGCGCCATTCAGCACCGTGAGGTGCTCGCGCGTGCCCGGTTCATGAGCGTTCGACGCGAGCGTGCCGCCGCCGGGCAGGGTCAGTTCGTACCACTCGAACTTGCCGGCGAGGTCGATCGGGCCCCATACACGCAACTGATACTGGCCGTCGTGGCCGGCCAGCGTCGGGATGTCGTGCGGGCCGTCGACACGAATCGTCTCCGCTGCCTTCGGTTGCGAGAACAGTTCGTCGAGCGTGATGCCGAGCGCATTCGTCAGGCGCCACGCGACTGCGATCGTCGGGTTCGCCTTGTCCCGCTCGATCTCGGAGAGCATCGATTTCGACACGCCTGCCGCACGCGACAGGTCGTCGAGCGTCAGCTTGCGCTCGTTGCGCAGGCGCTGGATCTGTTCGCCGACGCGCGGGGGCGTCGCGGCGGCCGGCGGCTGGGCGGCGCTCGCGGGCGCGCGCCGAGATCCGGAGGAACTTGCCATTTGAATTCCGTTCGCTTAGAGTTGTTCGATATTCCGAATTTTAGTTCGGAATAACGGAAAAGAGCGGTCAACCGAACGACCGACTATAACAGTAGCAGGCCGCTGCGCCGCCACCACGAATGGCGCGCAGCGGATTGCGAATCCAGTCAGGAGCTTTGCGATGCGTGATGCCTTTCTCGCCCAGGTGCGCGGGACGCTCGACCAGATCCGCGCGGACGGTTTCTACAAGACCGAGCGCGAGATCGCGAGCCCGCAAGCGGCGGCCGTGCGGCTCGCCGGCGGTGCCGGCGTGCTGAATTTCTGCGCGAACAACTATCTCGGCCTTGCGAACGATCCGCGCCTGATCGCGGCGGCCAAGGCCGGCCTCGACCAGGACGGGTTCGGCATGGCGTCGGTGCGCTTCATCTGCGGCACGCAAACCGTGCACAAGCAGCTGGAAAGCGCGATTGCCACCTTCCTCGGCACCGAGGACAGCATCCTCTATTCGAGCTGCTTCGACGCGAACGGCGGGCTGTTCGAAACGCTGCTCGACGAGAACGATGCGGTGATCAGCGACGAACTGAACCACGCGAGCATCATCGACGGCGTCCGTCTGTGCAAGGCGAAACGGTATCGCTACCGGAACAACGATCTCGCCGATCTCGAAGCGAAGCTCAAGGAAGCCGATGCGGCGGGCGCTCGCCACAAGCTGATCGCGACCGACGGTGTGTTCTCGATGGACGGCATCATCGCCGACCTGAAGGGCATCTGCGATCTCGCCGACCGCTACGGCGCGCTCGTGATGGTCGACGATTCGCATGCGGTCGGCTTCATCGGCGCAGGTGGCCGCGGCACGCCGGAATATTGCGGCGTCGACGGGCGCGTCGACATCATCACGGGCACGCTCGGCAAGGCGCTCGGCGGCGCATCCGGCGGCTACGTCGCCGCGCGCCGCGAGATCGTCGAACTGCTGCGCCAGCGCTCGCGCCCGTATCTGTTCTCGAACACGCTCACGCCGAGCATCGCCGCGGCGTCGCTCGAAGTGCTCGAGCTGCTTGGCAGCGACGAGGGCGCGAAGCTGCGCGAGCGCGTGCGCGAGAACGGCGCGCGCTTCCGCGAGCAGATGACCGAAGCGGGCTTCACGCTCGTGCCGGGCGCGCACCCGATCATTCCGGTGATGCTCGGCGACGCGCAGCTCGCGACGAAGATGGCCGATGCGCTGCTCGGCGAAGGTGTCTACGTGATCGGTTTCTCGTTCCCGGTCGTGCCACGCGGGCGCGCGCGGATCCGCACGCAGATGAGTGCGGCGCACACGCCGGAACAGATCGACCAGGCTGTCGCGGCATTCGTGCGCGTCGGCAAGTCGCTCGGCATCGTCTGACGGAGCGCCGACCATGAAAGCATTGGCAAAGCTCGAGCGCGGCCCCGGCCTGTCGCTGACCCGCGTGAAGCGGCCCGAAGTCGGGCACAACGACGTGCTGATCAAGATCCGCCGCACGGCGATCTGCGGCACCGACATCCATATCTGGAAGTGGGACGACTGGGCGCAAAAGACGATCCCCGTGCCGATGCACGTCGGTCACGAATACGTCGGCGAGATCGTCGAGATGGGGCAAGAGGTGCGCGGCTTCGCGATCGGCGACCGCGTATCGGGCGAAGGGCACATCACGTGCGGCTTCTGCCGGAACTGCCGCGCAGGGCGCCGGCATCTGTGCCGCAACACGGTCGGCGTCGGCGTCAATCGCGAAGGCGCGTTTGCCGAATATCTCGCGATTCCCGCGTTCAACGCGTTCAAGATTCCGCCGGAAATCTCGGACGATCTTGCGTCGATCTTCGATCCGTTCGGCAACGCGACGCATACGGCGCTGTCGTTCAACCTCGTCGGCGAGGACGTGCTGATCACCGGCGCCGGCCCGATCGGCATCATGGCCGTCGCGATCGCGAAGCATGTCGGCGCGCGCAACGTCGTGATTACCGACATCAACGACTACCGGCTCGAACTCGCGCGCAAGATGGGCGCGACGCGTGCGGTCAACGTCGCACGCGAATCGTTGCGCGACGTGATGACCGACCTGCACATGACCGAGGGCTTCGACGTCGGGCTCGAGATGTCCGGCGTGCCGAGCGCTTTCACGAGCATGCTCGAGGCGATGAATCACGGCGGCAAGGTCGCGCTGCTCGGCATTCCGCCCGCGCAGACGGCGATCGACTGGAACCAGGTGATCTTCAAGGGGCTCGAGATCAAGGGCATTTACGGCCGCGAGATGTTCGAGACCTGGTACAAGATGGTCGCAATGCTGCAAAGCGGGCTCGACCTGTCACCGATCATTACGCACCGGTTCGCCGTCGACGATTACGAGCAAGGCTTCGCGGCCATGCTGTCGGGCGAGAGCGGCAAGGTGATCCTGGACTGGACAGTGTGACGGTGACGCACGGCGGCGCGTAGCGATTGCCATTTGCTGCGTGCTGCTCACCGGACGCTGCTTGCCAGCGTCCGTTTCAACGCAACGTCAGCATCAATGCGCGGCGCGCCCGGCTTTTCAGCCGGGCACGTTTGCCGCCAGCACGTCGTTTGCCCCATTCGTCGGTGATATCCGGGACATCTCCCGACTCACTGTTGCGCACGCCATCTCGGCTCGCGATCTCACGCCGGCCGTCACGCATATCACCCGTCACATCATTCCTTGCGAAAGGTGAGGAGATTCGGGAGCGCGTTTCCGGATCACAGATCCGCTCGGCGACGCGAGTTGTTAGGTTGATCGGTGAGGATTGCGCAGAACCTGCGATCACGGTTGGTTCCTCGCAATTCACGTCTCCGGCGCACGAACACAGTTGACCTGCTTCACGCCGCCATCCGCTCCCCTGCTTCGCCCGCTTTTCCATAATCCAGGTTGAACCCCAGCGTGCCGAGCGCGAACCCGCGCGCGGCGGCGATCGCGATGCGCAGCATTCGATCGGCAACGCCCGCAACGCCCTTATCCCGGCGTGGTCTTTCACGCGAGATTCTTGACGACGGAGAACGATCGTTCTACCGTATACGCATGAACACACATGACGACATTTCTGCCGAGCCGGGCGTGCGCGAGCGGCTGCTCGATGCGGCCGAAGCACTGATCTATTCGGGCGGCATCCATGCGACGGGCGTCGACGCGATCGTGAAGCGATCGGGCGCTGCGCGCAAGAGTTTTTATTCGCACTTCGAATCGAAAGAGGCGTTGGTAGTAGCCGCGCTCGAGCGGCGCGACGCGCGCTGGATGCAGTGGTTCGTCGATGCAACGCTCGCACGAGGCAAGACGCCGTGCGCGCAACTGCTCGGGATGTTCGACGTGTTGCGCGACTGGTTCCGGCAGCCCGATTTTCACGGCTGCGCGTTCCTGAACGCAGCCGGCGAGATTGCCGATGCCAATGATCCGGTGCGTGTGGTCGCACGTGCGCACAAGGCGCAATTGCTGGCGTTCGTGCGCGAGCGGCTCGACGCGCTGGCCGGCGATGACGGGATCGACCGGCGCTCGGTTGCACGGGTCGCGCGTCAGTGGCTGGTCCTGATCGATGGCGCGATCGGCGTGGCGCTCGTGAGCGGCGATGCGACCGCTGCGCGCGATGCGCGCGCCACCGCCGAACTGTTGCTCGATGCCGCGTCGCGGTCGTCGACGTAGCAAAGCTGCCGCGATTTCACGCGGCCAAACCCTGAACTGGAGAATGCGATGTCCGAATCAGCCGAAGTCCGTCCGCCCGTCCCGCCGTTTACGCTCGACACCGCGCGCCAGAAAGTCCGCGCTGCCGAGGACGGGTGGAATACGCGCGATCCGCAGCGCGTGTCGCTCGCCTATACGCCGCAAAGCCGCTGGCGCAATCGCGCGGAGTTCGTGATCGGCCGCGACGAAATCGTCGGGCTGCTGCAGCGGAAATGGACGCGCGAGCTCGATTACCGGTTGATCAAGGAACTGTGGGCGTTCGGTGGCAACCGCATCGCGGTGCGCTTTGCGTACGAATGGCACGACGATGCCGGCAACTGGTTTCGCTCGTACGGCAACGAGAACTGGGAGTTCGACGAAAACGGCCTGATGGCGCATCGCCACGCGAGCATCAACGACCTGCCGATCCGCGAGACGGACCGGCTCTTTCACTGGCCGCTCGGCCGCCGTCCGGACGATCATCCCGGGCTGTCCGATCTCGGTCTGTAAGCGCATCGATCCGACGATAGCGGCGGCATCCAGGTGCCGTCGCGCACCGTGCAGGAATCCGGGCCGCAAGCATCACCGCAACCGAACGGTGAGGAAATTCGGGAGCGTCAATTCGAGCACGGTGAGCTTTTTCGGGACCCCCCGGGAGCGTTGCCACGGTGCGCATCGACATGTCGTGCGCTTCACCGATGAGCATCGCTTGTGCGTCGTCGCACGTGCCGTGCGATTCGACACGCAGATCGCATCACCTCACGCGCAACGGAACGCGTTGCGCGCCCCGTCGCTGACGAACGACCTCACCCCGCAATCCGTTTCGCGATCGCCTCACCCACCTCCACGGTGCCTGCGCTGCCGCCGAGATCGCGTGTCCGTGGCCCCGTGCGCAGCACGTCCTCGATCGCGGCGACGATCGCATCGTGCGCTTCGCGCTCGCGGCCCGCACCGTTGCCGACGAAGTCGAGCATCATCGCGGCCGACCAGACCATCGCGATCGGGTTCGCGACGAATTGCCCGGCGATGTCGGGCGCGGAGCCGTGCACAGGCTCGAACAGCGACGGAAACGTGCGGTCAGGATTGAGGTTCGCCGACGGCGCGATGCCGATCGTGCCGGTACATGCGGGGCCGAGATCCGACAGGATGTCGCCGAACAGGTTCGACGCGACGACGACGTCGAAGCGGTCCGGCTGCAGCACGAAGCGTGCGCACAGGATGTCGATGTGCTGCTTGTCCCAGACGATCTCCGGATAGCGTTCCGCCATCTCGGCGGCACGCGCATCCCACCACGGCATGCTGATCGCGATGCCGTTGCTCTTCGTCGCGACGGTCAGGCGTTTCGCGCGCCGTTGCGCGAGTTCGAACGCGAACTTCAGCACGCGCTCGGTGCCGTGCCGCGTGAAGATCGATTGCTGCATCACTACTTCGCGATCGGTGCCCTCGAACATCGTGCCGCCGACCGACGAGTATTCGCCCTCGGTGTTCTCGCGCACGATCATGAAGTCGATGTCGCCCGCACGGCGGCCGGCGAGCGGCGACGGCACGCCGTCGAACAGGCGTGCGGGACGCAGGTTGATGTACTGGTCGAATTCGCGGCGGAATTTCAGCAGCGAGCCCCACAGCGAGATGTGATCCGGCACCGTGGCGGGCCAGCCGACCGCGCCGAACAGGATCGCGTCCACGCCGGCAAGCTGCACCTTCCAGTCGTCGGGCATCATCCGGCCATGCTGCGCGTAGTAGTCGCAGCTCGCCCAGTCGATGTGTTGGTATTCGAAGCGGATGCCGAAGCGGGCCGTCACGGCGTCGAGCGCGCGCAGGCCTTCGGGCATCACTTCGCGGCCGATGCCGTCACCGGGGATGACGGCGATGGTGTAGATCTTGTCGCTCATGCGAGTGCTCCTCTCTATCAGATGTCGGCCAGCGCTAGCGCTTCGGCGCTTACGCATGGTCCCATGCTTCGCGGTCGGCCAGACCTGGCGCTTTGGCGCTTGTTTCGACCCCATGCTTCGCGCGCTGATTCGATGCGAAGTTTCAGGACGGGTCTCGCCGTCGCGGCCCGCGCCCGGCGGCGTTCGATGGCATTTTATTTATTTCCATCCGGATTAAAATCGCCGGAAACGTTAATCGACTTTCCACGAATCGTGAACAAATCGCCGAACCTGGACGACCTGCGCGTGTTCAGCGTCGTTGTCCGCCTGACGAGCTTCAGCGCGGCGGCCGAGCAGCTTGCCGTGTCGCCGGCGTACGTCAGCAAGCGTATCGCGTTGCTCGAGGCACAACTCGGCACGCGGCTGCTGCATCGCTCGACGCGCCGCATCACGGTGACGGAAGCCGGCGAACGCGTGCTCGCGCGCGCCGAGAAGATACTCGACGACGTGGATCATCTCGTCGATGACGTGTCGACAGCGCGCACGGTGCCGCGCGGCACGCTGCGCATCTCGAGCAGCTTCGGTTTCGGCCGGCACGTCGTCGCGCCCGCGCTGCTCGACTTCACTGAACGCTATCCGCAGCTGAACGTCCGGCTCGATCTGTTCGACCGGCTCGTCGACGTCGCGGGTGAAGGGTTCGACCTCGACATCCGGATCGGCGACGAGATCGCCGATCACCTGATCGCGCGCCGGCTCGCGGCAAATTATCGGGTGCTGTGCGCGTCGCCCGACTATCTCGCGCGGCGCGGCACGCCCCGCTCGATTGCGGAACTGTCGTCGCACGAATGCCTCGCGATCAAGGAGCGCGATCATCCGCTCGGCGCGTGGCGGCTGAACGTGCGCGGCGAGACGTCAACCGTGAAGGTTGGCGGCGCGCTGTCGACGAATCACGGCGAAGTCGCGGTGCAATGGGCGCTTGCCGGGCGCGGGATCGTGCTGCGTTCGATCTGGGAAGCCGGGCCGTTGATTGCGAGCGGCGCACTGTGT
Organism: Burkholderia sp. Ac-20353; assembly: GCF_017104785.1. Lineage (NCBI taxonomy): Bacteria > Pseudomonadati > Pseudomonadota > Betaproteobacteria > Burkholderiales > Burkholderiaceae > Burkholderia > Burkholderia sp. Ac-20353. Next base: position 31,455 of record NZ_JAAGPL010000011.1, read on the forward strand.
CGCGTGCTGCCGGACGCGACGCAGCCGGCGAACATCTGGGCCGTCTATCCTGAACGCGTCGCGACGTCGGCGAAAGTACGCGTGTGTGTCGACTTTTTCGTGGATGCGTTCGCGCGTCTGGATGAGGCGGCACGCGACGGCGCCGCGTGATGCGGCGCAAAGGTGAGCTTTTTCGGGGGCATGTGCAGGCACCGGCAGGCGCGCGGTTCCGGTCCGCGGAATAGGGCGAAACGGAACGAGGCGGAACGAGACGGAACGAGGCAGGACGAAAAAGGACGCTCCGATCGTTTTCGGCGGGCATGCCGAGCAAAGGGGCGATGCAATCTTCGTCATGCGTTGCGCCGCCCGGCAGCGTCAGGACTCCGTCAACACCTGCCGCCAGGCAAGTTCGGTCCATTGCCTGCGCTGTGCCTCCCGGCGCAGCGTGTCGTCCGGATTCACGACGCTCGGATGATGCACGGCTTGCAGCAGCGGAATGTCGTTGAGCGAATCGCTATAGCCATAGCTCCCGTCCAGGGTTTCGCCGTGCCGTTCGAGCCATGCGCGCAGTCGCGTGACCTTGCCCTCGCGATAACTCAGCACGCCGCGGGTCCGGCCGCTATAGACGCCATCCGCCACCTCCAGTTCGATGCCGATGGTGTCGGCCACGCCCAGCCGCCGCGCGATCGGCGCGACCAGATGCTCGCCCGACGCCGAAATGACCAGCACGCGGTCGCCGCGCGCGCGATGGTGTGCGAGCTGACGCAGCGCGAGCGGGAAGACGCGCGGCACGATCACCGCCTCGATGAAGCGGTCGACCCACGGTTCGACGTCGTCACGCGTGAGGCCGCGCAGCGGCGTCAGCGTGTAATCCATATAGTCTTCCATTGCCAGTGTGCCGGCATAGTAAGCACGCAGCAGTTCGGCTTCGCGCGGCACCATGTCGGCCGGCGCCAGGCCGTGCTCGACCTGGAAACGCAGCCAGAGATGCGAACTGTCGCCGTCGACCAGCGTGTCGTCCATGTCGAAGATCGCGAGCGCCATTTAATGCACCTCGCGAACTTGCTGGCGGTCGATCGACAGCGCGACCGCTCGTCCGGCCGGCAGCAGATCGTCGACGCCGCGGTTCAGGTGGTCGACCTGCAAGCTGACGCCGTCGGCCTCGACCTGGTAGCGGATGATGTTGCCGAGCAGTTGATGGCTGCGGATGACCGCCGGCAACGGCGCGTCCGGATGGGCGGGATGGCGCGCATCCGGCTCGCAAAGGTGGATCGATTCCGGCCGGATCGCGAGATGGCCGGTCAGTTCGAGCCCGAGCAGCCGGGCCGCTTCAGACGGCGACAACAGGTTGTAGCTGCCCATGAAGCGAGCGACGAACGCGTTGGCAGGACGCGTATAGACGGTCTCTGCCGTGCCTTCCTGCACGATGCGTCCGTGGTTCATCACGAAGATGCGGTCCGATAGCGTGAGCGCTTCTTCCTGATCGTGCGTGACGAATACCGTGGTCAGGCCCAGCCGCTGCTGAATGTCGCGGATCTGTTCGCGCAGGTTGCGGCGGATGCGCGCGTCGAGCGCCGAAAGCGGCTCGTCGAGCAGCAGGATACGCGGCTCCACCACGAGCGCGCGCGCAAGTGCCACACGTTGGCGCTGTCCCCCGGACAGCTCGTGTGGATAGCGGGCCTCCATGCCGCCCAGTTCGACGAGCCGGATTGCATCGGCCACGCGCCGCGCGGTTTCGTCGGCCGGGCGCTTGCGCATCTTGAGACCAAACGCGATGTTCTCCGCGACTGCCATATTCGGAAACAGCGCGTAGCTCTGGAACACCATCCCGATGCCGCGCCGTTGCGGCGCCAGTGCCGTGATGTCCTGGCCGTCGACGCGGATGCAGCCGGCGTCCGCGTCGGTCAGGCCTGCCAGGCAGCGCAGCAGCGTGGATTTGCCGCAGCCGCTCGGCCCGAGCAGCGTGACGAATTCGCCTTGCCGGAGACCGAGCCGGATGTCCTCGAATACGGTCGTCGCGCCATAGCGCTTGGTCAGACCGTCAATTTCCACAAAATCCATAAGGAAACCTATTTGTTGTTTGAGCGACCGAACCGATTGGCCAGCCAGGTCAACACGAGTGTGCAAAGGAAGTAATTCATCACCAGCGCGCTGGTGAAGTGGCCGCTGCCCGCATTCAGGCTGTACAGATAGACCTGCAGCGTTTCGTAGCGCGCACCGACCAGCATGTTGGCGAACACGAATTCGCCGAACAGAAGCGAGAACGACAGGAACAGCGACGCCATCAGCGCTTTGCGCAGATTCGGCAGGATCACCTGCATGAACGCGCGCGGCGTGCTCGCGCCGAGCAGGCAGGCGGCGTCCATCAGGCCGGCGACATCGAGTCCGCGCAGGCTATCGGCGAGCGCGCGGTACATGAAGGGCAACGCGATCGTGAAGTAGCTGCCGATCAGGATCCACGGCGTGCCGACGATCTGCACCGGCCCGTCGGCGAACAGCTGCAGCAGACCGACCGACGCGACGACCGGCGGCATCGAGAACGGCGTCAGGATCAGCACGTTCATCCAGCGGTCGGCGCGCGGGAAGCGGTAGAACACGACGAATGCCGCGGGCACGATCACGAGCGTGGCGAGCAACAGCGTGCCCGCGCAAATCAGCAACGAATGGGCAAACGCAGTCAGGAATCTCGCGTCGTGCCAGAGCTGCAGGTGCCAGTCGAGCGTCAGTCCTTCGGGCAGGATTGACGCTTCCCATCGCGTCGACAGCGAGTAGAGCAGTGTCGCCAGGATCGGCAACGCGAGCAGGAGGCTCAGCAGCGCGACGACACAGCGATGGAGGCGATCAGCGCGCATGGTAGCTCCTCTTCAATAGCCATTGGTTGACGGCGGCGATGAGCGCGAGCAGCGCGACGAGCAGCACCGACAGCGCGGCGGCCAGGTCCGGCTGCAGATCGAGGTTGCCGGACACGAGGCTCGCAATGCGCACGGTCACGAGGTTGACGTTGCCCGAGGTCAGCGCAAAGGCGGTCGCATATGCGCCCATTGCATTGGCCAGCAGCAGGATGAAGGTGCCGAGCAACGCCGGCGCGAGCACCGGCAGCGCGATGTGCCGCCAGTAGGCCCAGCGCGTTGCGCCGAGCAGCGCGGCAGCCTCCTGCCACTGGTCGTCGAGCGCATCGAGCGCCGGGTACAAGAGCAGCAAGCCGAGCGGCAACTGGAAATACGTGTAAAGCAGGATCAGTCCGTTGCGCGAATACAGATGAAAGTCCTGCAGCAAGCCCCACTCGCGCAATAGAAGCGTGAGCGCGCCGTTGGTGCCGATCAGGATGATGAACGCGAACGCCAGCGGCACGCCGGACAGGTTGCTCGTCATATTGGTGAGCGCGATCACCACGTTTCGCAGCCGGCTGTCGACGCGGCGCAGCGACACGGCGCCGAGCAGTGTGATCAGCAGCGCAATGACGCTCGAATAGAGCGAGAGGCGCAGGCTGTTGTCGAACGCCTGGCGGTAGAACGGTGAGCCCAGAATGGCCCGGAAATGCTCGAGCGACAGGCCATGCTCGCCCGTCACGCTGTGCGCGAGCACCCAGCCCATCGGCGCGACGCAGAACAGGCCCAGCAGCGCGAGCGTCGGAACGAGCAGGAGTGCCGAGCGCCAGTAGCGCAGGCGACGCGAACGGGCAGGTGTGGCGCCGACGCGCATCGTCAGCGGCGAAGAGAGGGAAGTTTTCATCGGATCGGTGGTGTCGAGAGGCCACGCGAACGCCGAGGCGAGCGGGCCGTCTGCCGCGTCGGGGCGGCGTCGCCGTCGGGCAGCGACGCCCCCTGATATGCGGTGCGTCCTTATTGCATGTTGACGATCACCTGCTCCTGCCACTGGCGCGGCAGCTGCTTCTGCGTGTTTTCCCAGGCGGCGATATCGCCGATCGGCCTCGCGACGCGGTATTGCGCAGCCGGCAGCAGCTTGGCGGCGATATCCTGCGGAATCTTCACTTCCGCACGGATCGGACGCGCATAGCCACGCGCGAGGTTGACCTGGCCGGCATCGCTCAGGATGTACTCACGCGCGAGCATCGCTGCGTTCGGGTGCTTCGCGTACTTGTTGATGATCGTCGAGTAACCGTAGGTCAGCGAACCGTCCTGCGGAATCGACACGTCGAAGCGCGAACGATCGATCTTGTCGCGGTAGGCGAGCGCGTTGAAGTCCCACTGGATGCCGACTTCCACTTCGCCCTTTTCCAGGTTCGCGATGTTCGGGTCGTTCAGCGTCAGGCGGCCCTGCTTCGCCAGTTGCGCGAACAGGTCGAGCGCCGGTTTCAGGTTCTTCTCGTTGCCGCCCAGCGCATACGCGGCGGCGAGCACCGCGCTGCTCGCGCGCGCGGAGGTGCTCACGTCGCCGAGCGCGACCTTGTACTTGCCCTTGAGCAGGTCGGCCCAGGTCTTCGGCGGGTTCTTCACGAGCTTGTTGTTGACGATGAACGCAATGGTGCCGGTATACGACACCATCCACTGGCCGTCCTTGTCTTTCGCCCACGCGGGGATCTGATTCCACGTCGTCGGCTTGTACGGCTGCGTGACGCCCTTTTGCACCGCCACCGGCGCAAAGGTATAGCCGACGTCACCGATGTCGCCGCTCGCGTTGTTCTTCTCGGTTTCGAACTTGGCGATTTCCTCGGCCGAGCTCAGGTCGGTGTCCTGGTGCTTCAGGCCGTATTTCTGGGTCAGTTGCAACCACGTGTCCTGCCAGTTGGCCCAGTCGGCAGGCATGCCGAGGCTGTTGACCGCACCTTCCTTCTTCGCGGCGACGATCAGGTTGTCGGTGTTCTGCGCAAACGCGGTAGCGACGGTCAGTGTCAGGGCGCCAGCCATGCAGCCGGCAATCAGGGTTCGCACGGTAATCATCCTCTGGACTAGTCAAAAAAACAGCGCGAATAGTAGAGGCCGAATGTGTCAGTTTTGCGTCCGGGCGGTCGCGCTCCGGTTTGGAGTCCGGAAGATCGAGTATTTCATCGGTCTGTACGCGGTAAATTCGCGCGATTTCGCGGATGTCACACGGTTGTCACCATGTTTTGGCAAAAAGACCGGTCTCGAAGAACGACAATTGGACTAGTCCTGAAATGAGCGATCGTCCTCCTACCCAGATCACGCAGATCCGCCAGGCGCTGGCCGGCCAGATCGACAGCGGCCTGCTCACGCCCGGCATGAAGTTGCCGTCCGAGCGCGAGCTGTGCGAGCTGTTCGACACCACCCGCATCACGCTGAAGGATGCGCTGCTGGCCCTCGAGGCGGAAGGACTGATCTATCGCGAGGAGCGGCGCGGCTGGTTCGTGGCTTACCCGCGGCTGAACTACAACCCGCTCTATCGCACCTATTTCCAGCGGATGGTCACGCTGCAGAAGCGCGAGGTGGAAACCCGCGTGGTTGCGACCAGCCAGGTGGTCGCAAGCCCGGTGCTGTGCAGGGAAATGGAATTGGCGCCGCTGACTCGCCTATACCAGATCTGCCGCCTGCGCTACCTCGACGGCCGGGCGGTGTCGTATGTCGAGCATTTCCTGAAGCCGGAGCGTTTCCCCAACATCCTGGAGCGCGACCTGTCGAAATCGCTGACGCTGACCTACATGCGGCACTACGACCTGCATTTTTCCCGTTCGCGCTTCGAGATCTATCCATCGGCCGCGCGCGGCGAGGTCGCGCAGCACCTGAACGTCACGCCGGGCAGCCCGATCCTGATGATCGCGAGGGTCAATTACGACCAGCATGGCATGCTCGTCGACTGCGACCACGAATACTGGCGCCACGACGCGGTGCGCATTTCGGTCGACAGTCAGGCGGAACAACCATTGGGCGTAGAAGATGCGGCATGAGCGCCCCGAACGCGCCACGTCATCGAGCAATCACATGCCTCATTCCATGCAAGCGATTCAGAACCGGTTCGACGCGCTGTTGAGCCACAACGTGCAAGAGCCGTCTCGTTGGCCTGTTCGCGGTCTCACGCGGGACCTGGCCGCGAGACTGCTGCAGCGGCTCGACAGCGTGCGGCTGTTCGGCCACGCGTATCCATTGCTGACCAACCTGACGCACGGACGCTATCGGCCGATCGACCTGCTCGATTTTGCGTGGCGCCACGAACTCGACGGCGTATGCATTCATCTGCTGGACGGGGAAGCGCGCAGCCTGAGCCGGATGAACGATGACGAATTGCGCATAGTCGCGCGCCGTGCCGAGACGCTCGGCTTGGCGGTCCACCTGGAGATCAGCAGCACGGCGCGCGTCGACGTCGATGAAGCGGCACGGATCGCTCAGGTCATGGCGGTGCGCAACCTGCGGGTCTACGCGCGCTACGAGGGCCGGCTGTCTGCCGTCATGGACCGGATCGAGGCCGATCTGCGCTACATCGCGCAACTGGCGGACCGCTGTGATTTGCACGTCGATTTCGAACAGCACGAAGAACTCAAGAGCGCGGAGATCGCGGCGCTGCTGCGTCGCGTCGATCACCCGCGCGTCAATGCGCTGTTCGACTTCGGCAACATGATCAACGCCGGTGAAGCGCCGCTGCAGGCGTTGCGGACGTTGGCACCGCACATCCGTCAGGTCCACATGAAGGGCGTGCGCATCGTGCCGGAAGCGCGAGGATTCGGCCATTACGGCGTGCTGCAAGGCAGTGCCGACGATGCGCTGCCCGGCGCGCGGATGCTGTTCGAACTGTTGATGCTGGGGGAGGACGCGCCACAAGTGATCGCCTTCGCCCTTGAGCAGGAAAACCACTATCCCGCGCCGGCATTCCGGCTGATCGACGAAGAGCCGGACCCGTTCATTCCGTACCGCGCGATGAGCGATACGCCGCTACCCGCGGGTTATACCGTCGAACAGATGATGGACGGGGAGGAGCGTTGGGCGATCAACCAGATCGCCTATGTGCGCGGGATGCTGCGGGAGTTGAGGGTGCTGGCGGAGTGCGCGCTGCGCGCGTCGCCTCACAGCCGCTGATCCCTCGCCAGCATCAGCACGCGCGCCCAGCGCAGCGCGTCGCGCTTGTCCATCATCGGCAGTTTCCACTCGCCGCGCGCGGCGTCGCGGATCCGCACGACGAGATGCCAGCGGCCACCGATCGGCGCGGCCAGGCAGCCGTCGAGTTGCGACAGCGTATAGCGGCCGTCTGCGCCATCGTGCGACAGCCACAGCAGCCCTTGCGTCGCGGATACGCGCAGCTCGCCCCACGCACGATGCACGACGTGGGTCCAGCCTTCTTCCTTCGTGTTCGGCGCGATGTCGCGGCGACGCTTGATCCACCACGCGACGAGCGCGATCAGCAGCGCGGCGGCGATTGCCGCGGCGGTCACGGCGACCGGCTGGCCGAACCGGGCGGCGATGACGTGAAACGTATGAATCGCGCCCCACACGAGAGCGATGAGCGCAAACAGCGCAATGAAAATCGGCATGTCGGAATCAGAAAAGGAACGGACCGGCGCAGGCATCGCGCCGGTCCGTGTTGCACGACATCACCGCTTGCGGTGAATGTCGTGCGTCACGAAGCCCGAGTCGTTCGTGGGCAATGCGAGGCCGTCCTTGACGGCGAGCGTCTTGCGGATGTCCGACAGACCTGCGGACCAGTGGTCGCGCATCGTCGACAGACCGAACTGATAGTCCTTGTAGTGATGCTCGTACGCCTTCTGCTGGTAGATCAGGTGCTGGATGTTGTACTTCTTGCCGCACGACATCGCATCCGCCTCGATGCACCAAGGGTCGGTCTTGCGCAGCGCTTCCGGCACCTGGTCGAGCACCTGGCGCAGCACGTTGCGGTAGCGCTGTTCGCGCTGCAGCGTGTCGGTGACGAAACGCGTGCGGCTCGAATACTGGACATCCTTCGTGCGCTCGGCAACGTCAGCCATCGTGCGCGGCAGCGGCCCGCGCGCGCTCCACAGGTCGACCTGGAACGCGAGCGTATCGCGGCGCGGGCGCGCGCGCAGCACTTCCATCAGCGGTGTGTTCGACACGACGCCGCCATCCCAGTAGTACTCGCCTTCGATTTCGACCGGCGGGAATGCGGGCGGCAGCGCGCCGGACGCCATGAAGTGTTCCGGCTCGAGGCGCGTGTGCGTGTTGTCGAAGTACACGAAGTTGCCGGTGCCAACGTTGACCGCGCCGACCGACACGCGCGTTTCGCCCGAGTTGATGCGGTCGAAATCGCACAGCTTCAGCAGCGTCGCGCGCAGCGCAGACGTGTCGTACCAGCTGACCTTCTCCGGATGATCGGAGACACCCGGCAGCGGCGGCGGGAAGCGCGGCGAGAAGAAGCCTTGCTGGCCCTGCATCATCGCGCTGGCGGCCTGCGACGCGGTGAAGAACGTGCGGATCTGGTCGATGCTGTTGAACAGCGCGAACTCGAACGCGGCCGGTATCGCAGGAAAGAACGCCGGCTGGCAGATCGTTTCCCAGAACTGGCGCAGCCGCTCGACGCGATGCTCGGGCGCGTTGCCCGCGATCAGCGCGGTGTTGAGCGCGCCGATCGAGATGCCCGCGATCCAGTCGAGCGGAATGCCCGCCTCGTGCAAGCCTTCGAACACGCCGGCCTGATACGCGCCGAGCGCGCCGCCACCCTGCAGCACGAGCGCGATCGTCTCGTAGGGCAGCGCGCGCGCGGGGGCCGGCGCGCCGGCCTCGTGATGCAGGTCCGCCGCATCGACGGCCTGCTTTTCGGTGCGGGCGTGCGGCTTCATTGCATGAACCAGCCGTGGCTGACGACGAACGACTGGCCAGTTAGCGCGGCGCTCGGGAACGCCGACAGGAACAGCACCGTCTGCGCGACGTCCTGCACGGTCGTGAACACGCCGTCGACCGTATTGCCGAGCATCACCTTCTTCACCACTTCCTCTTCGCTGATGCCGAGCTCCTTCGCCTGCTCCGGAATCTGCTTGTCGACGAGCGGCGTGCGCACGAAGCCCGGGCACACCACGTGCGAACGCACGTTGTGCTTCGCACCTTCCTTCGCCAGCACGCGCGCGAGGCCGAGCAGCCCGTGCTTCGCGGTCACGTAGGCCGACTTCAGCGGCGACGCCTCGTGCGAGTGCACCGAGCCCATGTAGATCACGACGCCGCCGCGATCGTCCTTGTACATGTGCTTGAGCGCGGCCTTGGTCGTCAGGAACGCACCGTCGACGTGGATCGCCTGCATCTTCTTCCAGTCGGCGAACGAATAGTTCTCGATCGGGTTGACGATCTGGATGCCCGCGTTCGACACGAGGATATCGACCGAGCCGAATGCTTCGGCAACCTTGTCGATGCCGCTGTTGACTGCATCCTCGTTCGTCACGTCCATCGCGACGCCGATCGCCTTGCCGCCCGCATTGATGATCTCTTGCGCGACCGCGTTCGCGCCGTCCTGGTTCAGGTCGGCGATCGCGACCGCCGCGCCGGCCTTCGCCAGCTCGAGCGCGATTTCCTTGCCGATGCCGCTTGCGGCGCCCGTGACGACGGCGGTCTTGCCATTCAGATTGCTCATGTTCGAATTCCCGTGGTGAAAGGTGAAGAAAGGAAGAAACAAGGAAGAAGCGGACAGCGGACCTTACTGAGCCAGGTAATCGTAGACGACTTCGCCGAGACCGAGTGTCAAATCTGCGACGAGGTGGCGGGCTTCGACGATCTCGAGCACCGGCAGGTCGGCGACCGGCGCAAGTGCATGCGGTGCGAGTTGCAGTGATGCGGGGCCCGTCCATGCGCCCTTCATCTTGATGTCCTGCATGTAATAGCGCACGAGTTCGCACACGCGGGCGGTTCCGTCGACGTGCGGAATGATCTTCAGCAGGAAATTGGGGCCGGCGAGACGCGCGGTCTGTTCGGCGATGTCGAGTTCCTTGTGCTTGTAGCCCATCGTGCCGGTCGCGACGCGCACCTTGCCGTAGTCGAGCGTGCCGAGGATGTGATCGGTGTTCACCTGCAGCGTCGGCGATGCGAGCTTCTTCGGAAAGCCCCATAGCTCGCGGCCGCCGGCGATCGGCGGGTGGTCGTCGAGATACATCGCGAGCGTGTAGCCGCCCGGCTGGCCGTTGTACTCGACGGGGATCACCTGGCCGCTTTCGGTGTAGTCGCCGAAGCCGGTGGAGTCGGCCATGCGAATGAACTCGTAATGCACGAGCGGCTCGGTGATCTGCAGCGGTTCCGGCACGACTTCGCGCAGGCGGGCCGGATCGGTGCGATACGTGATGATCAGGAACTCACGATCGACGAAACGGTAAGGACCCATCGGGAAAGCAGGGCTGGTCAACGGCATCGCAAACGCTTTCGATCGGACATCACTCGGTTTCATGTGGACTCCTTGTAGATGATCGGCTTCGTGGATGAGTGCCCGTAATCGTATGCCCGCACGCCGTCGTTGTGCGATGCCGCAACTGGAATAGATTGTTGCGGAAACCAAAGCGTTGACTGAGCAAATGTTGACTCGAACGGCGCAAATGGCCCCGATGGACGCTCAACGTCCCGATCGTCGCAGGCGTCGATGACGATGCGATGTGATCAAAGGTGAGCCTTTACGGGATGAATGGTGAGGTTTTACGGGGAACGTTCTGTCCGGAATATTTCAATTGTGTGAACTTGTGTTGCAATGGACGTTCTAAGTGCGTCTTTGCTGACGGAACTGGCAACACACGCCAGGCCCGCCGGACAACCGCCGGACGCCCGGCGGACGACATTAAGCATCGCTTAAGCGAGCCACTTTTAGCATCGTGTATGACCGCCTGGCCGGTCAGGCACTCCCGCCCCACATATCCGGATTCATGCAAAACCTCAATCTCACCCTCTTTTCCGCCATCAACGCCGGCCCGGCGCCGCAACCGGGCATCGTAAAGCTCGCGATCTTTGCCGCCGACTGGCTCGTCTACGCGATTCCGGCGATGCTGCTGCTGACCTGGATGTTCGGCATGCGTAATACCCGGCGCCAGGCGATCGAAGCCGGCGTCGGCGCGTGCGTGGCGCTCGCGCTCGCGCAGGTGCTGTCGCATTTCTGGTTCTCGCCGCGGCCGTTCATGGCCGGCGTCGGCACGCAGTTGATTCCGCATGCGCCGGATGGCTCGTTTCCGAGCGATCACATGACCTTCGTCTGGAGCGTGGCGGCCGGCATGTTGCTCGGCAGTGCGACGCGTGTGACCGGCCTCGTGATGGCCGCGATGGCGGCGGCGATCGCGTGGGGGCGGATCTATGCGGGCGTGCATTGGCCGTTCGACATGGCGGGCGGCGTGCTGGTCGGCACCGCCGGCGCGCTGGCCGCGCACCTGTATGCACGGCCCGTCACGGCGATGCTCGAGCGCATCGGTGAAACCGTGCATGCAGTCGTGATGGGGCGCCTGCACGCGCGGTAACGGGAAGGGTCAGGCCGGACGCGATCAGTCCGGCGTTTTGGCCGCTTCGGCGGCCGCGGCCGGGCCGGCGCCGCCGTGCAACTCGACCGCGTCTGCAGGCTGCTGCGCGGCATCGCGCTCGAGCGTGCTTTCCTTGAGGATCGCGCACATCGCGACGAACAGCGCGAGCGCGACGGCCGCAAGGCTGCAATAGCCGGCGATCTTCAGGTTGCGAAGAAAAGGCGACGCGTGGCTTGCTTTTGTCATGACCCGGCGCTCCTGGGGGCGGACAGCATGGGCTGCCTGACTACGCTGACAGCGATACCGCAGACGTAGGTATATACCAGCCGCCGCGCCGATGCCAAGGCGTTCGCGCGCCGGACGCAGCCGGGCGCCGGAACCCGGGATGCCGGAACCCCCAGATCGGGAGTCCGAATTCGTCAGTCGTCGAGCGATTCGTGCACCGCGCTCGCGCCGCGCTTCCAGTAAGCCGCCGCACTAATCCGCGCCTTGTCGACGCCCCGCTCGCCGGTCAGATGCTGCCGCACCGCGCGCATCGCGAGCGCTTCGCCGGCTGCCCATACATAGCCTTCGCCTGGCGGCAGCGGCAGACTGCGGACCGCGTCCAGCAGCGCATCGCCGTCGCCGGCCTGCGCGTCGTCGCGGAAACGCCAGATCTCATGCACTTCCGCGCGCGTATCGAACGCAATTTGCGCGCCGCGGTCCGCGACTTCCAGCACGACCGCCGCGCGCGAGCCGGCGGGCAGTTCCTCCAGGCGCCGCGCGACGGCCGGCAGCGCGGTATCGTCGCCGATCAGCAAATGCCAGTCGAAACCGGTCGGCACGACGAACGAACCGCGCGGGCCGCCGATGCCGAGCCATTGGCCGACGCGCGCCTGCGCGGCCCACTGCGACGCCGGGCCCGGGTGGTTCAGCACGAATTCCAGATCCAGTTCGCACGTCGACCGATCGAAGCGCCGCGGCGTGAAGTCGCGCGCAACGGGCTTCGGCTCGCCTTCCGCGAACACGGGGCCGTTCGGTCCCATCTCCGGCAGCGTGGGGCGCTCGGCATCGGGCGGTGGCAGGAATACCTTCACGTGATCGTCGAACGACGCCGATTCGAAGTCCGCGAGATCGGGGCCGCTCAGCGTGACGCGCAGCAGATGCGGCGACACCGCGTGTATGCGCACGACCTGCAGCAGGCGGAACTTGAGGGAGTGACGCACGCGGGTCACGGTGCGTTCGGGTGTGGTTTGCATCAATCGGTTCTCCGGTGTCGACGAGCGTGGGCGCTTCTGCGATGACGCTCATCCAAAATGAAGCGAGGCGGCGCGGGTCACTCTTCAGTGCGGCCTTCGATCTCGGCGGTCGCGCGGCGCAGGATCGCGGCGATGCGGCGCTGCTCGTCGGCGGACGCGCCGCTCTTGTGCAGCAGTGCCTGCTTCAGCGCGACGCGCGCCTCGACGAATTCCGGCAGCCACCCGCCTTGCGACTCGTCTGCCGCTGCGCCGGCCGCTTCACCGGCGAACGCGCGGCGCATGAATTCCATCTTGCGTGCGAGGTGCGTGAGGCGCGCGAACAGCGTGTCGACGCGTTCGCGCTGTGCGTCGAGGTGGGCGCGGCCGGCGTCGGTCAGTGCGTAGCGCTTGCGGTTGCCTTCCGCCTGCGACGCGACGAAGCCGACTTCCTCGAGATACGTCAGTGCCGGATAGATCATCCCGGGGCTCGGGCTGTAGAAGCCGTTCGAACGGGTATCGAGCGCCTTGATCAGCTCGTAGCCGTGGCTCGGCTGGTCGGCCAGCAGCGCGAGCAGCAGCAATTGCAGATCGTCGGCACTGAACTGGCGGCCGCGTGGCATTGCATCGTCGCCGCCGAAGCCCCCGAAGCCGCCGGGGCCGCCGCCGAAAGGCCCGCCGCCGAACGGATCGCGGCCGCGGCGGTGGCGGCCGATCGCGTGCCAGAAACCGGTGAGCCACGCGGGGGCGGAATGCGCACCGTACCCGTCGCTACGGGCGCGGCCGCCGAAGTGGTTGTGTCGCATGATCGAGTCCTATATGTCGAAAAACATATCTAAAGATATATATCGAAAGATAGGATGTCAACGTGGAATATTTGGGGTTGGATGATGTGGGGCTTCCCCTTCTCGTGTACCTTCCGGACTCTCAATGATTGTGAGCTTTTTCTCACATATTGAATGGATGTATCGATAGATACAGTCTATGACGATCGCCGGTCTTTCCCGCCGTAGGGCACGCTCGCAGACGTTGTCGCGTTACTCGACCGTCCGTCAGACGATGACTCTCAGGGCGCTTCGGATCGGATCACGTGAGCCTCGCCATCAAGCAGGCTTACGGCAAAGCAGACAATGCGGTCCCGCCATGCCGTCGGCACGGCATCGGCATGGGTGTCCACGGACGCAATATTGATAAGAACGGCCAGTGGATATTCGATCGAAGTCTCCTTGATCGCGTGCAGAGAGGCCATCCGATAATCGATGAGTGGTGTATCGAAGACTCTTCATCTGCTTCTCCGCAGGCTTGACCTGGCTTTTCGGTTCGAGGCGCCGAGTACGGCCGCATAGGGGTCAACCCTCAAACACATTAACTCCTAGGGTTCAGCTGCCGGCATTCGGCGCCATTCCGCGCACTGTGGCTGGAACACTGCATATTTAGACAGCAGCTAACCCCCGGTTTCGCACAATCAAATTCCGAGCCGTTTTTGGCGTAGGCAACCTTCGATCACTCGTGCCCCGGCATGAGTGTCACACGACGGTGGCGGCCAATGACCAAGGCATGCCCCACATCGAAGCCTGCTCTTTGGAGATGGTTATGAATGGCCGGAAAATGTTGAATGGGATGAGTGCGGCAATCGGCGTCGGCGGGGTGGCGCTGCTTTATGCCGCATCGGCAAGCGCGAGTCTCAACGTTGCAGTCGCCGGACCGATGACGGGCGAGTACGCATCGGGCGGCGAGCAGTTCAGGAAGGGCGCCGAGCAGGCGGTGAAGGACATCAATGCGGCTGGTGGCGTTCTGGGCCAACAGCTGAACCTGATCGTCGGCGACGACGTGTGCGATCCGAAGCAGGCGGTGTCGGTCGCCAACGACTTCGTCAACAAGAAGGTCGCGTTCGTCAACGGCCACTGGTGTTCCAGTTCGACGTTGCCGGCGTCCGACGTGTACAACGATGCGCAGATTCCCGAGATCACCGTTTCGACGAACCCGAAGATCACGGAGCGCGGAATCAAGGGCTTGTTCCGCATTACGGGGCGCGACGATCAGCAGGGCTCCGTTACGGCCGCCTATATCGCGGACCACTTCAAAGGCAAGAAGATTGGCGTCAGCGACGACAAAACCGCATATGGCGGTGGTCTGGCCGACGAAATCGCAAAAGGGCTCGCGGCCAAGCAGACGCCTGTCGCATTGCGCCAGTCCATCACGGCGGGCGAGCGCGATTACTCCGGGTTGATCAGCAAGATGAAGGTCGCCGGTGTTCAACTTCTGGCCTACGGCGGCTACTACCAGGAGGTTGCGCTGATTCTGCGCCAGGCTGCGCAGGCCGGTCTCGATCTGACGGTCATCGGCGGCGACACGCTCAGCAACAACGAGCTGGTCAATGCCGCAGGCCCGCAGATCAACAAGGTGCTGTTCACGTTCCCGCCCGACCCGCGCAAGAGCGCGGCTGCATCGAAGGTCGTCGCTGCCTTCCGCGCACAGAAGATCGAGCCCGAAGGTTACATGCTCTATTCGTACGCGGCTATGCAGGCATACGCAGATGCCGCGAAGCGTGCGAAGAGCACCGACTACGCCGCTGTAGTGAAGCAACTCCATGACGGTACGTTCGACACCGTCGTCGGTCAGCTGAAGTTCGATTCGAAAGGAGATCTGAAGAATCCGGGCTACGTCGTCTACAGATGGAACGGCAACAGCTACGACTACGTCAAGTGATGCGGACGGCAACGCATATCGCATGAAGGGCGCGGCGGGTCGCACCGGGCGGGCCGCCGCGCTGCAACGAGATGTATCGGAGAGGCTATGAGTCAGGCGTTACAGCAGCTGATCAACGGTTTGACCTTGGGGGCGATATACGGTCTGATCGCAATCGGCTATACGATGGTCTACGGCATCATCGGCATGATCAACTTCGCTCACGGAGACATCTACATGGTGAGCGCGTTCATTGCCGTGACGTGCCTTACGCTGCTCGGCTCGGGCGGCGTTTCTTCTGTGGTGCTCGCTATTGGCGTGACGCTGATTGTCGCGATCGTACTGACGTCTGCGTTCGGCTGGACGGTCGAGCGGGTCGGCTACCGCCCGCTGCGCGGCTCGAATCGTCTTGCGCCGCTGATTTCGTCGATCGGCTTGTCGATCTTCCTGCAGAACATGGTGCAACTCACGCAGGGCGCACGCGTCAAGTCGGTTCAACCTGTCGTTACAGGCGGCATCAACATACCGATGGGCAGCGCGGGTCACGATGTTTATCTGTCGAACATCCAGATCCTGATCGTCATCGTGACGATTGCGCTGATGAGCGCATTCACGTTGTTCATCCACAAAACGTCGTTCGGCAGACAGCAACGCGCGTGCGAACAGGATCAACGCATGACGCGTTTCCTGGGTTACGACGCCGATCGCATCATTTCAGTGACGTTCATGATTGGCGCCGGACTTGCCGCTGTCGCCGGCGTGATGGTCACGCTCTATTACGGTGTCGTCGACTTCTCGATCGGCTTCATTGCCGGCATCAAGGCATTCACGGCGGCGGTGCTTGGCGGTATTGGCTCGATTCCCGGCGCGATGCTGGGCGGGGTCATTATCGGCCTGATCGAGGCGTTCTGGTCCGCTTATCTGTCGCCGGAATACAAGGACGTGGCGACGTTCGTGATTCTAATCGTGTTCCTGATGTTCCGGCCGTCCGGGCTGCTCGGCCGCCCAGAGGTGGAGAAAGTCTGATGAGTACGACGATGTCCAAGCAAGTCAATCTTCCGTTTCGCATTCGCGATGCGCTGGGCGCAGCGATTGTCGCCGCAGTCGTCGGACTGCCGATGCTCGGGCTGACGACGCACGACGGCTCAGGCGGTCTTCAGGTGCAGACCCGTTGGCCGTTGCTCGGTGCGTTCGTGATCGCCGCGTTTGTCGGGCGCATGGCACTGCAGTGTCTGCTGGAATATGTTGCGATTGTCCGGAAGAGTCGCGTTCAGAAGGGCAAACAGGCTACGGCGTCCTCGTCGAGGCTGACGTGGATCGGGACGTGTGCCGTCGCATTCGCGGTCGTGTTGCCGGTGATGTTCTCCGGCAATCGCTACGTTGTCGATACGGCGACGACAGTGCTGATCTACGTGATGCTCGGCTGGGGACTGAACGTGGTTGTCGGCCTCGCAGGTCTGCTCGATCTGGGATATGTCGCGTTCTATGCGGTCGGGGCTTATTCGTACGGATTGCTGTCGACCCATTTCGGTCTCGGATTCTGGGAAGTCCTGCCGATCGCGGGCGGCCTCGCCGCCGCTTTCGGGATGATCCTCGGCTATCCGACGCTGCGGTTGCGAGGCGATTATCTCGCGATCGTCACGCTCGGCTTCGGAGAGATCATCCGGCTCATACTGATCAACTGGGGTGACGTTACCGGTGGGCCGAACGGTGTCTCGTCGATTCCGAAGCCGACGTTTTTCGGGCTGGCGATGCAAGCGTCGGCAGACGGTCCGACCTTCTCCAGTCTGTTCGGCATCGAATACTCGCCGCAGCAGCGGATCGTATTTCTCTACTACCTCATCCTCGGGATGGCGCTGCTTACGAACCTGTTTGTTTCCCGCCTGCGCCGGCTGCCTGTCGGTCGGGCATGGGAAGCGATCAGGGAGGACGAGATTGCTTGCAAGGCGATGGGGCTCAACGTAACGAACATCAAGTTGTCCGCGTTCGCGATCGGAGCGATGCTCGCTGGATTTGCCGGTGTGTTTTTCGCCGCGCGCCAGGGCTTCATTTCCCCGGAGAGCTTCACGTTTTCGGAATCGGCCACGATTCTTGCGATCGTCGTCCTCGGTGGCATGGGCAGCCAGCTTGGCGTCGTGTTCGCGGCCGCCGTGCTCGTCGTGCTTCCTGAGCTCGGACGAGATTTCTCTGAATATCGAATGCTGTTGTTCGGTCTTGCGATGGTATTGATCATGATCGTGCGGCCCGGTGGGCTGATCAGTCACCGTCGCGCAACGATCACGGCACCTGCGGAGGGCAAGTGATGGATCCGATGACGCCGCTGATTTTTGAAAGCGCTCCTGCTGGATTGGGTCGGAGCGAATCCCCCGGCGAACGCGGACCGCTACTGCACGTCGAAAACATCGTGATGCAGTTCGGTGGGCTTCGCGCGATCGAAAATATGTCGATGACCGCGCGCGCCGGCGAGGTGACCTCTGTCATCGGTCCGAATGGCGCAGGCAAAACGACGTTCTTCAATTGCCTGACCGGTTTTTATAAGCCAACGTCGGGCGCGATTGTCCTGGAGCATCCCACGCGCGGGAAGTTGCGCCTGGATGCGATGCGAAACGCGGACGTTGCACGTGTCGGGCAGGTGGTACGGACCTTTCAAAACATCAGACTCTTTCCGCGCATGACCGTGCTGGAGAACCTGATGATCGCCCAGCACAACGCGCTCCAGAAGGCGTCGCGCTTTTCGATTTCCGGTGCGCTTAACCTGCGCGGATATCGCTCTGCCAGCCGCGATGCCGTTGCGAAGGCAATGGAATGGCTCGAGCGACTCAATCTGCGGGACCTTGCCGACAAGCCGGCAGGCGACATGCCGTATGGTGTTCAGCGTCGCATCGAGATTGCTCGCGCGATGTGTGCTGATCCGATTCTGCTTTGCCTCGACGAACCCGCTGCTGGGCTGAATCCGCGTGAATCCGCAGCATTGACCGCGCTGCTTTCGTCTCTTGCTCGAGACAGGGGTATCGGCGTGTTGCTCATCGAGCACGATATGAGCGTGGTCATGAAGGTATCCGATCACATCGTCGTGCTCAATCACGGCAAGAAGATTGCCGAGGGCACCCCTGCCGAGGTGAAGGCAAATCCTGACGTGATTGCCGCTTACCTCGGCGAAGAGGAAAGCGAAACATCGGACCAGCAGGCCTGACTACGCGAGGAATTCTTTCATGCTCAAGATTTCGGAATTGTCCGCGCACTATGGCAGCGTGCAGGCATTGCATCACGTCAACGTCGAGGTGAACGAGGGAGAGATCGTCACGTTGATCGGTGCGAACGGCGCCGGCAAGTCGACGCTGATGAACACGATCTTTGGCTATCCGCGCGCGAGCGGCGGTTCGATCGTGTTCGAAGGACGCGACATCACCAAGCGGCCGTCGCACGAGATCGCGAAATTCGATATCGCGATCGTCCCGGAAGGGCGACGTATTTTTCAGCGCATGACGGTGATGGAGAACCTGCTGATGGGGGATACATCCCGGGATCGGCAGACGTCGCAGGACATCGAGCGAATGGTCGGGATGTTCCCGATTCTCGGCAGCCGGGCGTCCCAACGTGCCGGAACGTTGTCCGGCGGCGAACAGCAGATGCTGGCGATCGCACGGGCGTTGATGTCGCATCCGCGGTTGCTGCTGCTCGACGAGCCGTCGCTTGGCCTGGCACCGATCTACATCAAGAAGATCTTCTCGGTGATCCGCGAACTCAACACGCAATATGGGATGACGATTCTGCTCGTTGAGCAGAATGCTCATCATGCACTGCGAGTCGCCCATCGGGGGTACGTCCTTCAACACGGGCACATCGCGCTCGAAGGAGACGGGCCTTCGTTGCTGGCGGATCCGGCCGTGCGTGCGGCGTATCTGGAGGGCGATACAGCACAGCTCGACGCGGCGTGACCGATCGCACCGGGGCCAGGGGCGCCGGTGCCGGTCAATCGGCGGGGCGACGTAGCAGTACCGACTGCCCCGTCGACTGTGCACGACTCCGTATAGCCTGGTGTTGCCGATTCAGACGAATGCAGGCGCGACAATCGAGATACTTTGGTTTGCATCGCGCGACTGTGCAAAATTCCGCAAAAAGTTACCGCTCTGTCACAAGACGGCCGACGAGAACCGGTTCAGAATTGACGCCAACAGATCGGAGCTACGGCGCTCCGGTGTTCATGTCGGACATGTGTCCCGATCGATCTTGACGGAGTAAGAACATGAAGGTGCTGATCGTCTTTGCCCATCCCGAACCGAAGTCGTTCAATGGTGCGTTGAAGGACAAGGCTGTCGCGACGCTGACCGCGCTCGGACACGAGGTCCGCGTGTCGGATCTGTATCAGATGAAATGGCGGCCGGATCTCGGTCTGGATGATTTCACCGGTCCGCGTGCGAACTCCGATTACCTGGACCTGTCAGCCGAGCAGGAACACATGTTTGCGACGTCGAAGCCGACGCCGGATGTGGTCGCCGAGCAAGAGAAGGTGCTTTGGTCGGACCTGATCATTTTCCAGTACCCGATGTGGTGGTTCGGCATGCCGGCGATCCTGAAAGGCTGGGTTGATCGCGTGATGACGCGTGGCTTCGCATACGCGACCGGGCGCAAATACGATACCGGCATGTTCAAGGGGCGCAAGGCGATGATCTCGACCACGACGGGTACGGCGTCGAGCCTGTACGAGCCGGATGGCGTCGACGGCGATATCAACCACCTGCTGTGGCCGATCCATAACGGGATCTTCAAGTACCTGGGTTTCGACGTGCTGCCGCCGCACGTGTCGTGGATGCCAGCGCGCGTGTCGGCAGAGGAGCGGGCGGCGTATCTGGCGTCGTACGAAGAACGGCTGCGAACGCTCGAACAGACGCCGTCGCTGTTCTTCCATCCGTTCGAGGATTACGGTACAGACCAACGTCTGAAGCCGGGTGTGATCGCCCGGTCGGGCTTCCAATGGAACCCGGGTGCCGGACAAATCCGGGAAGAGGCGGCGGACCAATTTACGGCACCGAACGTCGCCAAGTTTGGCTGAATGGATGGACTGGTGTGACGGGAGGAATTCGCGTCGCACGGGTCTCATTTGCTTTCCTTTCGTATTTCGACTGGTGTCGACATGAGCAAACCCGACATTTTCCGGAAACTGCATCACGTCTGTATCGTTGTTCGCGACATGAATGCGGCCACCGCGTATTACGAATCCGCCGGCATCGGCCCGTGGACGGACTTCCCGCCACTCGATGCGTTCAAGCTCGACGGCTACGATCGCGACGCTTTTCTGAAGTTGAAATACAAGTTTGCGAACGTCGACAACGTTCAGTTCCAGCTCTGCGAACCGGGCGACGGCGACACGCCGCAAAAGCGCTTTCTGGAAAGCCACGGTGAAGGCGTGTTCCATCTCGGGTTTGCGGTTCCGGATGTCGACGCAGCGGAAGCCGTTGCAACCGGGGCGGGCATCGAGGTACTCGGTCGCGGGCGGTTGCCGGACGGCAGTGGTTTCACGTATTTCGATACGGCGAAAGCGGGCGCCGGCGTCAATCTTCAGGTTCGCGCACGAAAAGAGTAAGACAAGGCCTTTCGGTGTCGCGTGTCGACCCGCGCACACTTGTGCTCTTGGCTACGACGATGGGGCCATCCGATCAGTGCCGGAATTGATCGGCACGGAACGGAGACATTCGTCGTTTGTGCCGCCCGACGGGCGGCACGTTTTTTTATCCTTTCAGGAAATGCGGCGACGTGTTCGAATGTCGTTGCCCTGTCAGAACGTATCCCCTCCGATCTCCCTTTCCGCCGCCACTCACCAAGGTAGCGCGCGTACTTCACGCATGGAGTGATCCGATGATCCGCCACGAACTCGATAATCCGTTTCTCGAAGCGTTGGGTGCGACCTTGACCGAATGGCAAGACGGATTTGCGGAGATCACGATGCCGATCAGCGCGACGCATCTGAACCGGCAACGCGTGTTGCAGGGAGGCGCCGTCGCGACGCTGCTGGATGCGGCCTGTGGTTATGCCGGGCTGCACAGTGACTCGGGCGAAACGGTTCACGGCTTCACGCTGTCCTTGACGATCAACTACCTGGACCGTGGCATCGGGCAGCAGGTCACGGCCAAGGGCATTCTCGAGCGTAAAGGCAAATCGATTTACTTTTGTCGTGGCGAGGCCTGGGTTGACGGTCGCATCCTGATCGCTACCGCACAGGGGACGTTCAAGTACGCGCGATAGCGTTGGCTGCTCGTTTGCTCAGGGGGATGGGTCGGTCGTTAGGAGGCCGAGCAGCAGGAACTGAGTTGGGGTGTTCCGATATATAACGTCGGAAGCCTGGCGCGAAAGAGATTGAGGCGTGATGTGTTTGGGAAATGGCGAGGATTTCGTCGTTCTTTCTTAGGCGGGGCAGCGCCCCGCCCACCCCGCCGAATCACCGCATGACGAACGGGTTGGCTGTCTTCACACCCGTATTGATCCACACACTCTTCGTCTGCAGATACTCGCGAATCGCGTCGATGCCGTTCTCGCGCCCGAGCCCGGAATCCTTGTACCCGCCGAACGGCGACATGTAGCTCACCGCGCGATAGCTGTTGACCCACACCATGCCCGCCTGGATGCGTTCCGCGACGCGCAGCGAGCGGCCGATGTCCTTGGTCCAGACACCCGAGCCCAGCCCGAAGCGAACGTCGTTCGCGATGCGCACCGCGTCGTCTTCATCCCTGAACTTGATGATCGACAGGATCGGGCCGAACACTTCTTCCTGCGCGATCCGCATGTCGTTGCGCACGTCGCCGAAGATCGTCGGTTCGACGAACCAGCCGTTGCCACACGCCTGGTCGCTGCCGGGCTTGCCGCCGAGCAGCAGTTTCGCGCCTTCTTCCTTCGCGATGTCGATGTACGCGAGCACCTTCTTGTATTGCGGACGGGTAGTCACCGGACCAACCTGCGTCTCGAGCGATGCGGGATCGCCCATCTTCGCAGTGCGGGCAAGTGCCAGCAGGCGCTCGACGAACGAGTCATAGATGCTTTCCTGAACCAGTAGCCGCGAGCCGGCGATGCAGGTCTGCCCCGTTGCTGCAAAGATCCCTGAAACGGCACCATTCACCGCGTCGTCGAGATCAGCATCCTCGAAGACGATATTCGGCGACTTGCCACCGAGCTCGAGGCTCACGTGCTTGAACTGCCGTGCCGCGGCTTCGTTGATTGCGCGCCCGGTCGAATCGGCGCCCGTAAAAGTGATCTTCTTGACGAGGGGATGCTCGACGAGCGGCGCACCGACGTCCGCACCGAATCCGGTGACGACGTTCACCACGCCCGGCGGGAAGCCGGCTTCTTCGAACAGTTTCGCGAACTCGATCGTCGACACCGATGTGAACTCGGACGGCTTGATCACGACCGTGCAGCCGGCCGCGAGCGCCGGCGCGATCTTCCATGTGGCGAGCAGTAGCGGCGAGTTCCACGGCGTGATCGCGGCGACGACTCCGAGCGGCTCGTTGCGCGTGAAATTGAAGTAGCCCTTCTTGTCGAGCGGAATCACCGCGCCCTGGATCTTGTCGGCCAGGCCGCCGAAGTAGTAGTACCACTGCGGGATGTACTGGCACTGGCCATACATTTCGGCCATCAGCTTGCCATTGTCACGCACCTCCAGTTCGGCGAGCCGTTTCGCGTCGCGAGCGATCAGGTCGCCGACACGATGCAGCAGTTGGCCGCGCTGGCTCGGCGTCATTTGTGCCCACGGGCCGGACGTGAAGGCCGTGTGTGCGGCCTGGACAGCGCGGTCGACGTCGGCGGCGGTGCCTTTCGCAACCATTGCCCACGGTTCGCCGGTGTACGGATTTTCAGTCTCGAACCAATCGCCGGATGACGACGGACAGTTTCGTCCGCCGATGACCATTTCAAAGCGTTCCATCGTTCCTGCCTCCATTCGGTTAGGGCGCGGCCACCGCACGTCGTTGCGATTCCGCGAGAATTTCCTGCGCCTTGAGAATGACCGGACGGTCGACCATGCGCCCGTCGACTGCGACGGCAGCGCCGTGCGATGCGCCGGCTGTATCGACAACCTTGCGCGCCCATTCGATCTCTTTTTCCGTCGGCAGGAACGCGGCATTGACCGCCTGTACCTGCTTAGGGTGAATGCAGAGCTTGGCGCCGAAGCCTAGCCGCTTCGCGCGAAGCGTGTCGCGCTCGATCTGCGCGGGATCATCCAGTGCGAGGCTCACACCATCGACGGGCGGCAGCAGGTTGCCGAGGCGGGACGCCAGCACGATGTGCGACCGGAAGTACAGCAACTGCTCGTCGTCGCCGTCGATCGACAGATCGAGCTGGCAGTCGATATTGCCGAACACGAGGCGAGTCGTCAGTCGGTGCTGCGCGATAGCGACCACATTGCGGAAACCCTGCGCTGTTTCGATCATCGGCAGCACTTCGGTCGGCTTGCCGGCGAACTCACAGAGGAAGATGTCGTCGATGCGCTCGGTCTTCGGCAGCATGACCGTCTTGACAGACGGTGCGCGGCACAGCGCGATATCTTCGCGGAACCATTCACTGTTGACGTCGTTGATGCGTACGGCGACCGGTGTGTCGTTGGTTGCCAGCCACTCGGCAAGCGCGGCGCGTGCGACCTTCTTCTCGGCGGGCGGCACCGCATCTTCGAGGTCGATCACCACGACGTCGACGCCCGAGGCGGCGGCCTTCGCAAAGCGATCCGGTCGATTACCGGGAACAAACAGATAGGAACGGGGTGCGAGCTCAGACATGTCGATTCTCCGGGTTGCGTGAGGCGAGCAGTGACGGAACGACCTTGGCGTCAGCGATGGCCCAGATCTTCCCGATCGATTCGGTGACTTCGGCTTCGGTTGCCGCGTCGGCATACAGCGCGAGCGTGCGAACCTTGTGTTCCAGTTCGGCACGCGACAACGTATTGCCGGGGTCGCCCTTCGGATCGTCGACGCGACCTTCCAGGGTGCGGCCGTCCTTCGTCGTCACGGTGACTTTGCCGATCCAGCGTGCCGGATAGGCGGAGTCGACTTCCGGGTCGAGTTCCATTCGAACCTTGTCGCGGAAGCGCACGATGTCGGGTGACGCGTAATGTGCGTCGAACTCGCGCACGCCGGCATGCCCGTAGGCCGCTACGAGGCCGAGCACCGTCCCCATCGAGAACTTCGCCTGATGGACCGTCTGCGGATTCACGACCGGCCCGAGGACGTCTATTGCGGCCTGGTGAACGTGCGTGACCACGCGTTCGATGTCGTCCGGCTTCAGCGCATTGCGCTCGATGATTTGCAACAACGCGTCGGCAGCCGGATGGGTGTGTCGGCACGACGCGTGGTACTTGAACGAGGTTTCGGCCAGTGCCCAGCGTGTGCCGAGCCGATCAACCAGTTTGTCCGGGTACGTCTGGTCTGACATCCCCGCCCCCATTCCCTTCTCGCCTTCGAGAATGTCTGCCGCGCCGGTGAAACCCTCTGCCGCGAGATAGGCCGCGAAAAGGCCGCTTGCTGCGGCCTTTGCCGTATGCAACTGTTTCGAATCTGCCGCATCCTTGAGGAATTGCCACAGACCCGCCGCTTGCGTACCGGCCGAGCCGAACGCGTGCAGCATTTGTTCACCGTCAAGGTTCAGCAAGTGGCTGACTGCTGCAGCGGCAGCAAGCGTGCCGACGGTACCGGTGGTATGAAACGTCTTGTAGTGGGAGCGGCCAAGGAATTCGCCGACCCGCACGCCGACTTCATAGCCCGCGACGCATGCGGTCAAGAACTCTTTTCCGCTGCGCCCGAGTGATTGCGCGGCGGCCAATGCAGCGGGAAAGACGACCGTGGCCGGATGCAATACGGAACTATTGTGGAGATCGTCCTGCTCGGCAAAGTGCGAGGCGGCCGCATTGACCAGCGCAGCGAAAAACGAGCTTGTCGTGCGCCGCGAAATCAGCACTTCGCACGGTCCGGATGCGGGCCCGAACTTGAACGCGAGCTCGTGGATGGTTTCCACCGGGCGGGCGCCACGGCCCGCGAGTGCCGAGCCGTACCAGTCGAGGAAAAGGTCTTCGGTGCGACGAATCACGTCGACGGGAATCTGGTCGAAGCGGAGTTGTGCCGCGAAGTTCGCGAGAGTTTGGGTATGGGTCATGTTCGAGTCGCTTGCGGTTGCGGGTTAGATCACGCGCGTGTCGCGCCATCTGCGAACGTCTGCGTCGGTGAAACCGAGTTCGTGGAGAAGTGCATCGGTGTGTTGCCCCAGGGCGGGGACGGCATCCATGCGAACGTCTTCCGCGTGATCGACGCCGGGCGGAAGGAGCGCCGGGATGCGGCCGGCAGGAGAATCGACTTCGACCCACCGATTGCGCGCGCGAAGCTGCGGATGCGCCCAGACGTCGGCCATCTCGTTCATGTGGGCATTGGCGATCTGTGCGGTGTCGAGTCGATCAACGACTTCCGCCGCAGTGAGCTTCGAGAATGCATCGACGATGATCGCGCACAGCGCATCGCGTGACGCCACGCGCTTCGCATTCGAATTGAAACGAGGATCTTCCGCCAGTTGCGGTACATGAAGGACGTGCTCGCAGAATGCGGCCCATTCACGCTCGTTCTGCAGGCCGAGCATCACCGACTTGCCATCTCCGGCCAGGAAGGGTCCGTAGGGATAGATCGTGGCGTGTGCCGCGCCTGCCCGAGGGGGCGGCGATGCACCGTCGAATGCGTAGTACATCGGGTAGTTCATCCATTCGACCATGCTTTCGAGCATCGAGACGTTGATCTCCTTGCCGAGCCCGGTCTTGGATCGCTCGAGCAGTGCCGCCAGGATATTGGTGTATGCGTACATGCCAGCGGCGATGTCGGCGATCGAACAGCCCGCTTTTGCCGGGGAATCGGCGCCACCCGTCACGGACAGAAAGCCGGATTCGCTCTGGATCAGCAGGTCGTAGGCCTTCTTGTCGCGATACGGACCGTCCGGCCCATAGCCGGAGATGTTGCAGACGATCAGCCCGGGATGAGACGCATGCAACGCGTCGTAGGACAGGCCGAGGCGTGCCGCTGCACCGGGGGCGAGGTTCTGCACGAGCACGTCGGCGTCTGCGAGCAGTTTTCCGAGTACAGCCTTGGCATCCGGCGCCTTCACGTCGAGCGTCAGGCTTTCCTTCGAACGGTTGCACCAGACAAAGTGCGATGCTTCGCCGTTGACGCGTTCGTCATAGGCTCGTGCGAAATCGCCCACGCCAGGACGCTCGACCTTGATGACGCGTGCGCCCAGATCGGCGAGCTGCCGTGTGCAGAAAGGCGCCGCGATCGCGTGCTCGAGCGTGATGACCTTGATGCCGGTCAGTGGTTTCATGGCGCGCTCCTAGAAAGATCGCGGCAGACCGAGCAGATGCTCGGCGACGTACGACAGGATCAGGTTCGTCGAGATTGGTGCAACCTGATACAGGCGCGTCTCGCGGAACTTGCGCTCGACGTCGTATTCGTTAGCGAAGCCGAATCCGCCGTGGAACTGCAGGCATGCGTTCGCGGCTTCCCACGATGCGTCGGCCGCAAGCAGCTTGGCCATGTTGGCTTGCGCACCGGCCGGCTGCTTCGCGTCGAACAGCTCGCATGCCTTGTAGCGCATCAGGCTCGCGGCCTCGACGTTCACGTAGGCGCGCGCGATCGGGAACTGCACGCCCTGGTTCTGACCGATCGGCCGGCCGAACACGACGCGTTCCTTCACGTACTTCGAGACCTTGTCGAGGAACCAGTACCCGTCGCCGATGCATTCGGCAGCGATCAGCGTCCGTTCGGCGTTCAGGCCGTCGAGGATGTACTTGAAGCCCTTGCCTTCTTCGCCGATCAGGTTTTCCGCGGGAATCTCGAGGTTGTCGAAGAACAATTCGTTCGTCTCGTGATTCACCATGTTCGGGATCGGGCGCACCGTCATGCCGTTGCCGATTGCCTCGCGAAGGTCTACGAGGAAAATCGACATACCTTCGGATTTCTTCGCTACCTGGTCGATCGGCGTCGTACGAGCCAGCAGAATCATCAGATCGGAATGCTGGACGCGCGAGATCCAGACCTTCTGTCCGTTGACGACGTAGCGATCGCCCTTGCGAATGGCTGTCGTCTTCAACTTCGTCGTGTCGGTGCCCGTTGTGGGTTCGGTCACGCCCATCGATTGCAACCGGAGCTTGCCGCTGGCGATCTGCGGCAGATACTTCGACTTCTGCTCGGCCGAGCCGTGGCGCAGCAGCGTGCCCATGTTGTACATCTGACCGTGGCAGGCCCCCGAGTTGCCGCCGCTGCGATTGATTTCTTCCATGATCACCGATGCCTCGGTCAGGCCGAGACCGGATCCGCCGTATTCCTGCGGAATCAGCGCGGCAAGCCAACCTGCATCGGTCAGCGCCTGGACGAAGGCCTCCGGGTACGCGCGTTCCTCGTCGATCTTGCGGAAATATTCCGACGGGAAGTTCGAACACAGATCGCGGATGGCCTCGCGAATCTCTTGGTGCGGTGCGGCGATATCCAACACGTGAATCTCCTCTTAGTTTCCTGTGGCGGGATGGGCTTCGGTCAGCGTCACGCGCCCATCGACGCATAACCGACCACGGGCGCTCTCAGCCCAGATGCGGATCTCGGGCGATGTCGGGTCGTGGGTTGCGCACACGTAGAACGGTTCGTTGTCGAAGAGCGGGCCGATAGCCTTGAATGAAAATCCGGCGATCTGTGCGCGCGGCAGGTTGCGGCGTACGAGATCGACGAGCAGCGTGGCGGTCAGCGGACCGTGGACAACCAGCGCGGGATACCCTTCCTGCTCGGTAGCGTACGGACGGTCGTAGTGGATCCGGTGGCCGTTGTAGGTCACGGCCGAATAGCGGAACAGCAGCACGGGATCGGGCACGATCAGGCGCCGCCAGGTGCCGTCGCTTGGCGCGTCGATTCCGCTATCCGGGGAGCTCGGTACCCGAGGTGCGTCGCGGTAGACGATGTCCTGGTCTTCAGACAGCAACGTGCCGTCGAGATCTTCGAGCTGATGGCGAACACGAACGAACACCAGCTGTCCGCTGCGACCATCTTTCACGCCGACATCGACGATCTGCGAGGTTCGAGTGACGTCGTGGCCGATTCGAACCGGACGTTCGAATTGCACCCGGCTGCCGGCCCACATGCGGCGCGGCAACGGTACGGGTGGCAGGAACCCGCCGCGTGTAGGGTGGCCGTCGACGCCGACGTGCGACTGACGAGCAATGGCGGGAAAGAGCGCCCAGTGCCAGAGCGGCGGAAGCGCATCGCCCGGTTCGAGCGTCGCTTCGTGGTCGAGCAACGCGGCGAGCTGTGCGACGAGTCGAGGTGAGACGGTTTCGCGTTCGGATTGCGTCCGCCCGATCCAGTTGCGAAGGTTGTCGAATTCTGCGGACATGTCGTCGGTTTTCCAAAAATGCGTCGTTGCTGCAAGAGTGACGCACCGGACTGCCGGCGACAATTTGTGCTTCGGAAACGGGGCTTTAAGTGGTGTTTAAGGTGCTGCAGTGACCTGAGCCGCATCGTGAAGATGGTCGTCGTCCTGGGCTTTGCCGGTGAGCTGATCGACCAGTTCACGTGTGAACGACGGCAACAGATCGAGACTGCGTATGCAGATCAGTAGGTTGCGGGTTGCCCAGTCATCCTCGATCGATACGAGCTTGACGTTCATGAGCCGCGCATACCGTGCCGCCGACGAGAATGGCAGCACACCGATCCCTACGTTCGCTTCGACCATTCGGCACAGTGCTTCGAAGTTGCCCACTTCGATCCGCACTTGAAGTGTCTTGTGGAGATCGTTGACGACTCGATTAAGGAAAGTGTGGATCGCGCTCGCTTCAGGGAGCCCGATGAAGTCGAACCCTGTGGTCTCTGCGAAGGGGATCGATTGGCGGTCGGCCAGCGGATGCGACGGATGGACGGCGAGGATCAGCTTGTCCCTGCGATAGGGCAGCGTCATTAGCGATTCGGTCCTGACTTCTCCCGCCACGATGCCGACGTCCGCCCACCCTTCGCTGATCGCGCGGACGATATCGTGGCTCAGTCTTTCCTTCAGGCCGATGTTGACGTCCGGGTGGGTTGCAAGAAAGTCTCGCAGGTCGTTAGGGAGGAACTCCGTTGTCGCGGTGGTATTGGCGAACAATCGGATGTGACCCTTGATGCCGCGCGCGTACTCCTGCATGTCGCCGCGCAAGTTTTCGAGTTGTGACAGCACGAGCCGCGCGTGATGCAGGAACGCCTGCCCGGGAGGGGTAAGCGTCACACCTTGACTCGTCCGGAACAGTAGCTTGGAGCCCATGCTCTCTTCGAGATTCTTGATGCGTGTGCTTGCGGCGGGTACCGACATGCACGAGCGCTCAGCGCCGCGTGTCAGGCTGTTCGTTTCCGCGATGGCGCTCATCAGGCGGAGATCGACCAGATCGAAATGCATTCCCATGATTTGCCTCTTAGCTTTGGCGTGCCGATGAGCGAATCATAGCAACATGAAAAAATCCGCAAAAGTAAGGATTCCATCTACGGGCTTATATTTCCGAGTTAACCATATAAATAGGTGTGTATAGAGGTCTAATGGTGCGGTTTCAGTGATGTAACTATGCAAAATTCCGCAAAATAATCTCGACTCAAATCAAGACGGCTCGTTTTCGTCGATCGACAATCCGCTCAACGTCGGGGGAGCGTAACGAATCCTCCGTCGATCCGACTACCCTCTACAGGAGATAGCGATGTTGATTGCACCGTACGCGAACGAGCCGTTCGACCTCTTTGACACCGACGCCGCCGTCGCCGAAATGCGCGGTGCGCTCGACAAGGTACGTACCCGCTTTGGCGAGACGTATCCTCTGATCATCAATGGCGAACGCGTCATGACGGACGACAAGCTCGTCTCGACGAACCCGTCGAATCCGGCGGAAATCGTCGGTTACTCGGCGAAGGCAACGCAGCAGCACGCCGATGCGGCACTCGATGCGGCATGGAAGGCGTTCGAATCGTGGAAACGCTGGACGCAGGAAGATCGCTCGCGTGTGATGCTGAAGGCTGCAGCGATCATGCGTCGCCGCAAGCGCGAGCTCGAAGCGTGGCTCGTCTACGAGATCGGCAAGAACTATGTCGAGGCAAGCGCTGAAGTCGCAGAGATGATCGACTTCACCGAGTACTATGCACGACAGGCGCTGACCCACGTCGGTGGACTGGGTTCGCTGATCCACTATCCGGGCGAGGAGAACGAGAGCTTCTACATTCCGCTCGGCGCTGGCGTGACGATTTCGCCGTGGAACTTCCCGATGGCCCTGATGACGGGCATGACCGTGGGTGCGATCGTGGTCGGCAACACGGTCGTGTGCAAGCCGGCGGAGGACACAGTCGTGTCGCTGTCGAAGGTCTTCGACATCTTCGAAGAAGCCGGTTTGCCGCCGGGCGTCGTCAACTATCTGCCTGGCACTGGCCGCGACGTGGGCTCGTATCTCGTCGCACATCCGCGTACCCGGTTCGTCAACTTTACGGGCTCTCTCGCGACCGGTGCGGCAATCAACGAGTCCGCCGCGAAGCTCGCACCTGGCCAGAAGTGGTTCAAGCGCGTATTCCTCGAACTCGGGGGCAAGGACGGCATCCTGGTCGACGAGACCGCCAACCTGGACGATGCCGCAACCGGTGTCATTCAGGCCGCGTTCGGCTATTCGGGCCAGAAATGCTCGGCTTGCTCGCGCCTGATCGTGGTGGATTCCGTTTACGACGCGCTGATCGAGCGCGTGATCGAGCGTACGAAGAAGCTGGTCGTCGATGAGGCTAAAAACAACCCGAACCTCGGGCCTGTGTGCAACGAAATGCAGTACAAGAAGGTCCAGTCGTACATCGACGTCGGCCGCGGCGAGGGCAAGCTGCTGACGGGTGGCAAGGTTGCCGACGCACCGGGCTACCTGATCGAGCCGACGATCTTCGGCGACGTGTCGCCGACTGCGCGCATCGCGCAGGAAGAAGTGTTCGGTCCGTTCGTGGCGGCGATCCGCGTGAAGGACTTCTCCGAAGGCCTGCAGGTCGCGAACAACACGGTTTACGGTCTGACCGGCGCGTTGTTCTCGAACGACCGCGAGCGCATCGAAATCGCTCGCCGCGAGTTCCACGTCGGCAACCTGTACTTCAACCGCAAATGCACCGGCGCGCTCGTCGGGATCCAGCCGTTCGGTGGTTTCAATCTCACCGGTACCGATACGAAGACCGGTGGCCCGGACTACCTGCTTCAGTTCATGCAGATCAAGGCTGTCGCCGAGCGTCTGTAAGTTTGATGTCCCGGTCCGGCGTACGTCCATGCGCCGGGCCGGTTTTTTTTCCGGACCTGAAAACTTAAATGAACATCATTGCGGACAGAATCGGGCAGATCGCGCCCGCGGAGACGATGGCGATGGCCGCGCGTGCAGCGGAACTGCGCCGGGCTGGGCGGAACGTGATATCGCTGTCGCAGGGCGAGCCGGATTTTGCTACCCCAGAGAACATCCAGGAGGCGGCCATTCGGGCAATGCGCAGCGGCAAGACGCGCTATACCGAGGCGGCGGGCATCCCGGAGTTGCGCGAGGCAATTGCGGCGAAGCTCGCGAACGACAATGGCCTGATCTACCCGGTCGCGGGTATCAGCGTGTCGTCGGGGGCGAAGCAGGCGATCTTCGCGGCGTTCTTTGCGTCGCTGAACGTCGGTGACGAAGTGATTGTGCCGACACCCTGCTGGGTGTCCTACCCCGAGATCGTGAAGATGTCGGGCGGTACGCCGGTCTGTGTCCCGTGCCCGGAAACCGCAGGCTTCAAGCTCACGGCGGCACAACTCGAGGCCGCCATTACGCCACGCACCAAGTGGTTGATGCTGAATTCGCCATCCAATCCGACAGGTGCCGTGTATTCGCACGACGAACTGATGTCGCTCGCCGACGTGCTGCGTCGGCACCCGCATGTCTGGGTACTGTCGGACGACATCTACGAGAAGCTGATTTACATCGACGTCCCGTTCAGCAACATCCTGAACGTCGCCCCCGACCTGTACGAACGCACGCTTCTCATCAATGGTGTGTCGAAGGTGTATGCGATGACCGGGTGGCGTATCGGCTACGCAGCAGGGCCTGCGCAGCTCATCAAGGCGATGAATCTCGTGCAGGGGCAGATCGTCACGAGCGCTACGTCCATCGCGCAATACGCATCGGTTGAAGCGCTCACCGGTAGTCAGGTGTTTGTCGAGACGTCGCTACGCGCGTTCAATCAGCGACGCAAGCAGGTCGTTGACGCGTTGCGTCGCATTCCCGGGCTGCAATGCCGCGAGCCGGAAGGGGCGTTCTACGCGTTCGTCGGCTGCCAGGAATTGATCGGGCGGCATACGTTGTCCGGTGCGCGCATCGGCAGCGACCAGGATTTCGTCCGCTACCTGCTGGACGATGCCAATGTTGCAGTCGTCTCCGGGACAGGGTTCCTGCTTTCTCCTTATTTCAGGCTTTCATATGCCGCATCCGTCGAGCAACTGGAAGAAGCGCTCCAGCGTATCGAGGCGGCATGCGCGAAGTTGCTGGCCTGAATTCGATCTGACGCATCGAACCACGACGCATCACCAAGAGGCATGTCATGAGCGAAAGAATCGTCATTACCGGTGGCGGCGGTATCGGGTGTTCCATCGCCTACTTTCTGACCCAGCAGGGTCGCACCGATCGTGAGATCTGGGTGATCGAACGCGATCCGACATACCGGATCGCATCGTCGGCGCTGTCGGCCAGCTCGATCCGTCAACAGTTCTCCACACCGTCCTGCATCCAGCTGTCGCGATTCGGTTACGAGTTCATGCGTTCGATTGAACGCGACAAGGAGCGATTCGGCGCGGGCGTCGATCTGACCGACTGCGGCTATCTGTTCGTTGGTACGTCCGACCAGGCGCCCGTGCTGCGCAAGCGAACTGCGCTGGCCCGGTCGATGGGCGTCGCCATCGCCGAGCGATCGCCGGAGGAGCTGATTGCGCGCTATCCGTGGTTGAACGTCAGCGATCTCGCATATGCAGCAGAGGGTTTGTCCGGAGAAGGCTGGTTCGACGGATACAGTCTGATGCAGTGGTATCGCAATCGGGCACGTGAAGCTGGCGTCCAGTTCGTAACAGGTGACGCGGCGGCATACCGGACGGCCGGCAATCGCATCACGCATGTCGAATTGACCGATGGCCGTCTGATTGCCGGGGATCAATTCGTGAATGCGGGTGGTGCGTGGTCGTCGAAGCTCGCGAGCACGGTCGGGGTCGATCTACCGATTCGACCGCGCCGGCGTTGCGCATTTGTCGTGTCCTGTCCCACTGCAATACCGGACCTTCCGATTTTGATCGACACCTCGGGTATCTATCTGAGGCGCGAGCAAAATCACTTCCTGTGCATCGTGTCGCCGTCTGCCGAGCATGATCTCGACGACTTGCCGCTCGACGTCAACTTCGCGGAGTTCGACGACATTATTTGGCCGACCCTCGCGGAACGGATCCCGGCTTTCGAAGCACTACGTGTCGAACACGCGTGGGCTGGCTACTACGAATACAACGTGCTCGATCACAACGGCCTCATCGGTCGAAGCGGCCCGGAGAATTCGTTCGTCGCCGCGGGATTCAGTGGTCACGGAATGATGCATAGCCCTGGCGTGGGCCGTGGCATGGCCGAACTTCTGTCGTTCGGTGAGTACCAGACGATCGATCTGACTGCGCTGTCGGCCGATCGAATCGATACGGGAAATCTGGTAGTCGAGGAGGCTGTTTACTGAGCGTGGCGAGGTCACGCTGGAGGCGGACGCGCCGGTCACCGTTATGGTGTCCGGCGCGTTCTCTTTGGGGGGGCGATGTTGTTGCCGTCAGGCCGGGTGAAGGCCACGTCCGCGGGCATCGCGATACTGCCGCGGGGTCAGATGCGTGGCTAGCTTGAACTGGCGTGTAAACGCGCTATGGTCCGCGTAACCGCAGCTGGCTGCAATTTCGGTAATGCTGTGATCGGTGGTTTCGAGCAGCTTGCATGCGTGATCGATTCGCATCTTCATCAGTAGCTGCTTCGGTGTCAGGTGGAATACTTCGCGTGTCAGGCGCTCGAGCGTGTCGACCGAGATCGATGCATGATCGGCCGCCTCCGTGATGAGGATGTTCTGACTCAGGTGCTGTTCCAGATAGGCAAGAAAGTCGAAAAGCCGCCGGTATCCGTGATGGCGCTCATCGGGGCGCGGCAGGTCGCGGGAGACACCGATCATGCCGATGCCGCTTTCATTCTCGTCGATGATTGGAAACTTCGAACTGAGACACCAGTATTTGTGACCGATGCCGGTCGAGTACAGACGAAGTCGGTCAACGATCGGCGACTTGTTTTCGATGACGGACAAGTCCTGTGCGACGGTGCTTGCGCCGGTCACGGGAAAGAGTTGGTCTGCTGTCTTGCCGATGACGTCGTCGCGTGCAAGGCCGCTTCGATCGATCAGCGTCTGGTTGACGGACAGATAGCGCGCATTGGCGTCCTTGACGTAATAGAGAACGTCGGGGAGGCAATCGAAGACTCGCTCCAGCAGCTCCGGATGGCGATCCAACTGTCTGATCAGCGCGACGAGCATGTCTTTGTCGGTTTGGGACGGCATGCGGACTCTGGGCAAAAAGGGAACCGGATGCCGATTGTACCGGGACGATAGGCGACGTCCAGGAATGGAAAAAAGGGTTCCGCAGTGGGCGGAACCCTTCGTGCACGGCGATCTGCCGGCGTAAGAGCCTTATTGGCTTGCGTGTGCGGCGGACCCGAGCAGCGCTTCGCGGAAGCGGCTGCGCAGATAAGGGCCGTCGCGCGGCGGCAGGCACACCGGAGCCGGGTCGGTGCTGACCTTGACGGTTGCGAGTACCGGACCGTCACCGTTCAGGATGGCGTCGACGAAATCGTCGAGTTGCGCTTCCGTCGTGATCGTGCGTGCGTTTTCGATGCAGGCTGCCCGTGCGACAGCCGTGACGTCGACGCCTCGTCCGGCATGTGCGGGCTGCATGCCGGTTTCGGCATAGTGACCGTTGTCGATCACGACGATCGACAGATTGGACGGGCGATCGACGCCGACGGTCGCCAGTGAGCCGAGGCCCATCATCATTTCGCCGTCGCCCACGAACACCACGACACGCTTGGACGGTTGTGCGCGTGCGATGCCGAGCCCGAACGTCACGGCGCCGCCCATCGCACCCCAGAGATAGAAGTTTTGCGGCGTGTCGCCGGCGGCGGCAACGTCGAAGGTCGGGTTGCCGAGGCTCGTGACGGCCAGTACGCGATCCGCGCGATCGCGAAGGATGCGCTGAACGGCCGTCCGGCGGTTCAGGGGAGTGGTCTGTTGCGTCATGTCGATGCTCACTTTTTGAAGTTCTTCGTGCCGATCACGCGCTGGCCGATCAGTACGGCCACCATACGCGACGTATTGAATGCGAAATTCAGCGCTGCCTGGACGGTCGGGGCTACTTCGTCGGCATCGTCCGCGCGGTACACATAGACGCCGGCGGATTCCAGGGCTTCCTGGGTCGATTTGCCCATCGCGACTTGCCACGGGTTGAACTCGCCCCACTCGCCACGCATCGTGACGAGCATCAGAATCGGCATTCGGCACTCGTGCTGCAGCGACAGCATGTTGATGCAGTTGCCGACGCCGCTCGATTGCAGCAGCAGCACGCCACGTTGTCCGCCGACCCAGGCGCCACCCATCATGGCAACGCCTTCTTCTTCGGTGGTCAGGGATACGGCGTGAATGTCGGAATCGCCTTCGCAAAGCTCGATGAGGCGCTTGTGGCCGGCGTCGGGCACGTACGCGACCTGGCGTACGTCGGAGGATTTGAAATGCTCGAAGATGGTATCGGGCCAGTTAGCTGACATGATGGGCTGGACGGTTGACGTCGAGAGTAGATAAAGGGATATCGCGTGACCGGCATGCGCCGATATGCACTGCGTTTGCGGATGAGACAAGCGTGCCGTAGCAATACCCCAAACTCAATTTGCGATTGCGTAATGGGCGTTTAACCTCCAGTTAACGTGGGGTAACTCCCCGTCTGGCAAGCTTCGGATGTACGTTGGATCGACGAATTCGAAGGGTTTGAAGGCCCTGTTTCAGAATCTTGAATTCCAGCAGGATCGTTCGATATGCACACTGCTGACTAGAATCTTTCGAGGACATGTGATGAAAATTCTGGTGCCAGTGAAAAGAGTGGTCGATTACAACGTGAAGGTCCGCGTGAAGTCGGACAACACGGGCGTCGACATCGCAAACGTGAAGATGTCGATGAACCCGTTCGACGAAATCGCGGTGGAAGAAGCGGTGCGCCTGAAGGAAGCGGGCGTGGCGACCGAAGTGATCGCGGTGTCGGTCGGCGTCGCGCAAGCGCAGGAAACGCTGCGTACGGCGCTGGCGATCGGCGCGGATCGCGCGATCCTCGTCGAGTCGAACGACGGCGTCGAGCCGCTCGCCGTCGCGAAGATCCTGAAGGCGCTGGTCGACAAGGAGCAGCCGCAGCTGGTGATCCTCGGCAAGCAGGCGATCGACGACGATTCGAACCAGACGGGGCAGATGCTGGCTGCGCTGGCCGGTCTGCCGCAAGCGACGTTCGCGTCGAAGGTGACGATCGCCGACGGCAAGGCCACGGTCGCGCGTGAAATCGACGGCGGCGCGGAAACGCTGTCGCTGACGCTGCCGGCGGTCGTGACGACCGACCTGCGCCTGAACGAGCCGCGCTACGTCACGTTGCCGAACATCATGAAGGCGAAGAAGAAGCCGCTCGAGACCGTGAAGCCGGAAGACCTCGGCGTGGACGTCGCACCGCGTCTGAAGACGCTGAAGGTGGTCGAACCGCCGAAGCGCGCAGCCGGCGTGAAGGTGCCGGATGTGAAGACGCTGGTCGAGAAGCTGAAGACCGAAGCCAAGGTACTGTAAGAGGGAGCGCAGAGAAATGACGATTCTGGTGATTGCGGAACACGACAACGCGTCGATCAAGGCGGCGACGCTGAACACCGTGGCAGCGGCAGCGAAGATCGGTGGCGACATTCACGTGCTGGTCGCGGGCCACAATGCACAAGCGGCAGCGGACGCAGCAGCGAAGATCGCAGGTGTGTCGAAGGTACTCCTGGCCGACGCGCCGCAACTCGAAGCGGGCCTCGCGGAAAACGTCGAAGCGACCGCGCTGAACATCGCGAAGGACTATTCGCACATCCTCGCGCCGGCAACGGCCTACGGCAAGAACATCGCGCCGCGCATCGCCGCGAAGCTGGACGTCGCGCAGATTTCGGACATCACGGCGGTCGATTCGGCCGACACGTTCGAGCGCCCGATCTACGCAGGCAACGCGATCGCGACGGTGCAGTCGAGCGACGCGATCAAGGTGATCACGGTGCGTGCGACGGGCTTCGACCCGGTGGCGGCTGAAGGCGGCAGCGCAGCGGTCGAGAAGATCGAAGCAGCGGCCGACGCAGGCAAGTCGCAGTTCGTCAGCCGTGAAGTGACGAAGCTGGACCGTCCGGAACTGACGTCGGCAAGCATCATCGTATCGGGCGGCCGCGGTCTGGGCAGCGGCGAGAACTTCGCGTTGGTGCTGGAGCCGCTGGCGGACAAGCTGAGCGCGGCGCTGGGCGCATCGCGCGCGGCAGTCGACGCCGGCTACGTGCCGAACGACTACCAGGTCGGCCAGACCGGCAAGATCGTCGCACCGCAGCTGTACATCGCGGTCGGCATCTCGGGTGCGATCCAGCACCTGGCCGGCATGAAGGATTCGAAGGTGATCGTCGCGATCAACAAGGATCCCGAAGCACCGATCTTCAGCGTGGCCGATTACGGCCTCGTTGGCGATCTGTTCTCGGAGATCCCTGAACTGGTGGCACAACTGGCGTAACGGTTTTTTTGCGAGGCCTTCTTGCTGGTGATGTTCGGATCCGGGGTGACGAATATGGGCGCGATGGAACGAGTTCGCCTCGACGCAGCGGCGGCGGCCAATGCGGAAGATGCGTCAATCTGGCGTTGGTTTTCGGCGCTTCTCGAGGAGCGCCGGATTCGATGGCGCTACATGTTTGACAGGTGGGTCGTGAACGTTGATCGAACCCACGTCGCGACCGAAGAAAATTTCGACGCCGCAATACGTGCGGCGAAGAACGCCGCGGAGCGGCAGGGGCTTGGATCAGCGGAGGCATTTCTTTCGGGAGGGAGATGGCGCGATCCAACAAAAACCGAGCCGCGTCGGCGAAATGCGATGACAGACGATAAAGTTGATCCAGAAAGACGAAATCCTGCTCACCGAGCAAGCTTCTGAGCATGATTCGGGCCCTGATTGTCTTGCAAACGGACACCTTCATTCTCTTCAAATCCGATCTAACTGAACTTAGGTGACCTCGACCTCGACCTCGTCTGAGGGGGACACCGCCCGGGCGATGGTCACACTGCTCAGGACCTACTGCAAGTCTTTGATTTTTTAGAGAATGTCTGACGTGCTCTCTGCAGAGGTCAACTTTTCTGCAAAATTTATAGGGAAAGGCCACCTTTTCTGCAACGGCTGCGCGGAGAAATTCGCAGAAAAGGTGGCTAAATCATTGATTCGCATGGGCCTGCGAGGCCACATATTTTGCGAACCTACATACCTGCTGGTTTGCAAAAATGTGGCTCCGGAGAGCGTTAAGGCACGCCTTCCCTCGTATTGCCTCCGCGCTGCCCACCAACTGCGGCGAGTGGTTCGTGAATCCCTTCTCAAAAAAGGGCTCGAACTGATACATTGACCGCCATGCTTACATTCTCTTGTCCACGGAGTTTTCGTATCTGGCTGGAAAACGCTGGTGCGTCATTTTTGGCAGCACCTGCGCAGAGCGCACGACAAGAGAATTCCGAAACGAGCGCCTGAGCTTTTTGTACGCGTGGTGCGAGAGCAGAGGCAGGTCAATCGCCGGGGGGAATGGGGTGGATGTCAAAGGTGTTCTGTTCGATGCATACGGCACGCTTTGCGAAATTCGCGACAAGCGGCGGCCGTTTGCGAAACTGGTCAATGCGAGCCCGGATCGCCAACGAGCGCGCGATCTCGTGATGACGCGACCGTTCAATCTGCGCGAAGCCGCACGGGAATTCGACGTAGATGGTCTGGATCTCGATGAGCTGGAAGACGATCTGGTTGCCGAATTGGCCAGTATCGAACTCTTCGAGGAAGTTTCCGAAGTGCTCACGCATCTGCGTGCCAGTGGCCTTCGGCTGGGTGTTGTTTCCAACCTGGCTCAGCCTTATGCCGAGCCGCTGCTACGATTATTGCCGTTCGACCTTGAC
Organism: Burkholderia sp. Ac-20353; assembly: GCF_017104785.1. Taxonomy (NCBI): domain Bacteria; kingdom Pseudomonadati; phylum Pseudomonadota; class Betaproteobacteria; order Burkholderiales; family Burkholderiaceae; genus Burkholderia; species Burkholderia sp. Ac-20353. The sequence continues at coordinate 70,961 of NZ_JAAGPL010000011.1, forward strand.
GCCTATGCATGGTCGTTTTCGGTTGGATCCTTGAAGCCGGATTCGGCAATTTTCACGGCGGCATCGCAGATGCTCGATTTGTCGCCCGACCAGATCGTGATGGTTGGCGATACCTTCGACGCAGACTACGAAGGTGCCCGCCAATCCGGCATGCATGCATTGCATCTGGATCGCGACGGTGTGTCTGACCGGCGAGTGCCGACCATCAAGACGCTGCACGGCATGTTGACCGCCTGTGCACGGGAAGATCGTGAGCCATGATCACGTTCCCGAGATGCGTCAGTGAAAGAACAGCTCCCGCATGCCGAACGTGTGATGCGCTTCGGCGGCCATCAGCACCATCAGCACCAGCAGGCACAGCGGCGGAATCAGGATCGCGTAGACCAGCGCCAGCCGCTCCCACAGCATGTGCATGAAAATCGACACGATCAGCCCGGCCTTGGCGATCATCAGCACGACGATCAGCACCCAGCGCAGCAGCCCCTGCACATGGAAGTAATCGACCAGGTACGACATCGTGCTCAGCAGGAACAGCAGGCCCCAGATCTTCAGGTAGAGGCCGATCGGATGCTGCTGGCCGTGCGCGGCGTCGGGTCGATGGGCGGGATCGGTGTGGTCCATGGTCTGACTCACCACAAATAGAACAGCGCAAAGATGAACACCCACACGAGGTCGACGAAGTGCCAGTACAAGCCGGCGATCTCGACGATCTGGAAGTTGCCGTGCTCGGTGAACCCCGGTTGCCGGATCTTGCGTGCGATCAGCAGCAGGTAGATCACGCCGCAGGTCACATGAAAACCGTGGAACCCGGTGATCGTGAAGAAGCACGCGCCAAACTGCGCCGCGCCCAGCGGATTGCCCCACGGGCGGATGCCTTCGTGCACGATCAGCTTGGTCCATTCGAGGGCCTGCATCGACACGAAGGTCGCGCCCAGCAGCGCGGTCGCCAGCAACAGTGCGCCGGCGCGCCTGGCGTTGCGCCGGTAGCCGAAGTTGACGGCCATCGCCATCGTGCCGCTGCTGGTGATCAGGATGAACGTCATGATCGCGATCAGCAGCAAGGGCACATCCAGGCCGCCCACAGTAAGCCCGAACACCTTCGACGTGTCCGGCCACGGCGCCGTGGTCGAGATGCGCACCGTCATGTAGCCGATCAGGAAGCTGCTGAAGACGAAGGTGTCCGACAGCAGGAAGATCCACATCATCGCCTTGCCCCACGGCACCTTGAAGGCTTCGCGGTCGGCCGACCAATCCGTGACGATGCCGCGCCAGCCGTCGGGTCCGGCGTCGGCGGGCGCGATGGAAGCAGATTCGGCGGCGGATTCGGAAGCCGATTCGGCGGCAGACTCGCCAGCGGAGCCGGTGGGGAGCGTGGGCGAGGTCATGGCGCGGCTCCATACAGCGGCCCGCAGATGGCAGCGACGATCTCAGGGGTGATCCACCACATCGCCGCCAGCAGCACGAGCCAGACAGCCAGCAGGAAATGCCAGTAGATCGCGCACAGCACGATCGCGCGCTGCGCGCGGAACGGGTCCGCGCGCTGCAGATGCGCGATCGTCACGGCCCAGGCCACCAGCCCGCCCAGCACGTGCAACCCGTGCAGACCGGTGAGCAGGTAGAGGAAGCTGTTGGACGGATTGACGGTGACGGTCTGCCCGGCCGCCGACAGAATGTGCCACGCGGTCAGTTGGCCGATCACGAACACGGCCGCCAGCACACCGCCGGACACGAGCCACGCGGCGCGATGCAAGGTCATCTGCCGCGCACGCTGCATCGCAATGCTCGCCAGCACCAGCGCGCCGGTGTTCCACCAGAGCAGCACCGGATGCGGGATCGGCTGCCAGTCGGGCTCGCGCATGCGCATTCCATACGCGAGCAGCAGCAGTGAAAACAACGTCGTCGCGACCGCCATGAAGACGATCAGGCCGATGCGGCTCGCATTCGGCAAGACGGGTGGCGCGCCAGGGCCGAACGGGCGTGGCAGGGTGGTCATTCGCGTGCCTCGCCGGATTGTAGCGTCGGGTGGGCCGCTTCAGGCGCCGTCGCGGGTGGCTGGTTTTGCGGGACGAAGTCTTCCTCTTGTCCCGGCGGGCTGTATTCGTACGCCCAGCGGTAGACGACGGGCGGCGCGGCGCCCCAGTTGCCGTGCACGGGCGGCGTTTGCGGCGTCTGCCATTCCAGTGTGGTGGCCCGCCACGGGTTGCCGTCGGCACGCTTGCCGTGCGTGAGGCTCCACGCCAGGTTGAACAGGAACAGCAACTGCGCCACCGCGACGATCAGCGCAACGACGGTGATGAACGTGTTGAGCGTCTGCGCCGAATGCGGAATGAAGCTGTAGCCGTCATACGCGTAATACCGCCGCGGCATGCCCAGGATGCCGAGATAGTGCATCGGGAAGTAGATCGCATAGGTGCCGACGAAGGTAACCCAGAAGTGCGCGCGCCCGAGCGTGTCGTTGAGCATGCGGCCCGTCACCTTCGGATACCAGTGGTAGAGGCCGCCAAACACCACGAGGATCGGCGACACGGCCATCACCATATGGAAGTGCGCGACCACGAAGTACGTGTTCGACAGCGGAATGTCCACGCTCACGTTGCCGAGGTAGAGCCCCGTCAGCCCGCCCAGCACGAAGGTGCTGACGAAGCCGATCGCAAACAGCATCGGCACGGTCAGGTGGATATCGCCGCGCCACAGCGTCAGCACCCAGTTGTAGACCTTGAGGGCGGTCGGGACGGCGATGATCAGCGTGGTGGTGGCAAAGAAGAAGCCGAAGTACGGATTCATGCCGGCGATGAACATGTGGTGCGCCCAGACCACGAAGCTCAACGCGCCGATGATGATGATGGCCCACACCATCATCTTGTAGCCGAAGATGTTCTTGCGCGCGTGCGTGCTGATGAGGTCCGACACGATGCCGAAGGCCGGCAGCGCGACGATGTAGACCTCCGGATGTCCGAAGAACCAGAACAGGTGCTGGAACAGCAGCGGGCTGCCGCCGGCATGCGTGAGCGTCTGCCCCATCGACACGACGGCCGGCACGAAGAAGCTGGTGCCGAGGGTCCTGTCGAGCAGCATCATCACCGCCGACACGAATAGCGCCGGAAACGCCAGCAGCGCCATGATGGTCGCGATGAAGATGCCCCACACCGTGAGCGGCATGCGCATCAGCGTCATGCCGCGCGTGCGCGCCTGCAGCGTGGTGGTCACGTAATTCAGGCCGCCCATCGTCGCCGCGACGATGAAGATCGCCAGCGACACCAGCATCAGCACGATGCCCCATTCGACGCCCGGCGTGCCCGGCAGGATCGCCTGCGGCGGATACAGCGTCCAGCCCGCGCCGGTCGGCCCGCCCGGCACGAAGAAGCTCGCCGTCAGCACCAGCACGGCCAGCAGGTAGACCCAGTAGCTCAGCATGTTGAGAAACGGGAACACCATGTCGCGCGCACCGAGCATCAGCGGGATCAGGTAGTTGCCGAAGCCGCCCAGGAACAGCGCCGTCAGCAGGTAGATCACCATGATCATCCCGTGCATCGTGACGAACTGGTAGTAATGGTTGGCGTCGATGAAACTGAACTTGCCCGGGAAGCCGAGCTGCAGCCGCATCAGGTCCGACAGCACGAGGCCGACCAGGCCGATGGCGATGGCCGTCAGCGAATACTGCACGGCGATGACCTTGTGGTCCTGGCTCCACACATAGCGGGTCCAGAAGCTTTGCGGGGCGTGGTCGGTGTGTGCGTAGGTCATTGCGTCTGCTCGCCAGGGTGGGGCTACTTTGGGGCTACGCTAGGGTTGAGCTGCGGTGCTGGCCGCCGGGCCGCCTAGCGATTCGATGTAGGTCACCAGCGCGGTCAGCTCCTGCTCGCTCAGGTCGAAGGTCGGCATGATCGGCGAGAAGCCCTTCACGACGCGGGCCTTCGGGTCGCGGATGAACGCGCGCAGGTAGGCTTCGTCCACCTTCGCGGTGCTGCCGTCGGCCATCGCTTCGGTCTTGCCGTACAGGCCTTTCCAGGTCGGGCCCACGCGCGGGCTGCCGTCCACGGTATGGCAGGCGACGCAGCCCTTGGCCGCGGCGAGCGTCTTGCCCTGGTCGGCAAGCGCCTGGGCGCTGCCGCCTGCGGCGGCGGATGCGGCCTGCACGCGGGCCTGCTGCCGCTGCGCGAACGTGCTTTGCTGCGCGAGCCAGCGCTTGAACGATGCATCGTCTTCCACCACCACCACGCCGCGCATGTTCGAGTGCCCGATGCCACAGAGCTGCGCGCACAGGATGTCGTAGCGCCCTGCCTTGGTCGGCGTGAACCAGAAGGTGGTCACCATGCCGGGCACCATGTTCATGCGCGCGCGGAACGGCGGTACGTAGAAGTCGTGCAGCACGTCGCGCGACCGTGTCAGCACCTGGATCGGCTGGTTCAGCGGCAGGTGCACCTCGGGCGTCTCGATCAGGTAGTTGTCGCGGCCGTTGGGGTCGCCGGGGTTCAGGCCGAACGGGTTGTCGTTGCTGATGTAGCGCACGTCCGTCGTGCCCAGCTTGCCGCCGGGGCCGGCAAAGCGGAAGCGCCATTGCCATTGCTGGCCGAGCACTTCCATCTGCAGCACGTTGGGCGGCGGCCGTATGTAGTCCGCGTAGACGAACAGGCCCGGCGCCAGCAACGCGGCCACGCCGACCGCGGTCAGGCCGATCAGCCACCATTCCAGGCGCTTGTTGTGCGGCTCGTAAGTTGCGCGATGACCGCTGCGATGCCGGAAGCGCACCAGTGCGACGACGATGAACAGGTTGATCGCTATGAAGAATGCGCCGGTAATGACGAGCGTGATCGTCAGCATGTCGTCCATGCGCACCCAGTTCGAGGCGATCGGCGTGATCCACCACGGACTGGCAAAGTGAAACCCCACCGCCAATACGATGATCAGGATCAGGGCAATGGCAAGCGCCATGGGCCGCCTCGCTGCGTGTCACTCGCTGGAGCCGCTTCGCCGAATGTCGTAAGCGGCCCTAAAGAAAAGGTAGTCCTCTCCCCTGCATCGTGCAAGGCAGCGCAACGGGGAGCGCGCCCCATTTGCGAATCGCGCGAATGGCGGCGTCACGTGCTCCGATGAAAGGCAAAACGGCGCGTCAGTGCATTGCGTCCTGCCTGCGCCGTGCCAGCATGCCGTAGACGATGGCGGTGACCACGCCGAACAGCAGGTTTGCCAGCAAGGGGCCGGAACCCCGCTCCGAGACGAACCATGGGAACACGGCCGTCATCACATGGAAGTTCCACACATACGCGGCGATCCCGAAGGCCACCCCGACGACAGCCTCCATGGCCACACTCGAATCGAAGCGGAAAGGCGCAATGATCGCTCCGAGTATCATCCCCATGATCGCGCCGAGCACGTAGTGCAGTACCAGCGCCGTCGTCACGATGCCAAAGCTGAATTGCGACATCTGTTCGAGCGCACTCGGGCCCATCACCATCGCCGCGATCTTGTGGGTCGGTTGCCACGGGCTTTCATGGAGCACCATGGTCGACCAGAAGAATTCCAGCACGATCACCAACGCACCGCCCGCAAGACCGGCCACCGCAGCGGAGAGCCAGTCGGGCAGGCGCCGTTCCCAATGGTGTGATTGAATGTGCAGTTCCATACGACCTCCTCGCTGACGATTCAACTTCAGCACTCAGGTACCGAAAGCGCCACTCGCCTGGCTTTAGCGCCACTCGCGTCAAAAGTGCGTCCCTTATCCGATTCAGAATGGCAGATACGGGTGCCAACGCAAGGGCGCGAAAACCCTGCGCGTTGCTGCCACGCACCGTCGTTCCGCCACAGAATTTCACATTGGTAATGGCAATGTGAGCGGTTGTCCCCGGCACTGCCCGCTCGGACACATCACGCCGAATTTCTCTCCTTTCGAGTCCCCTTTCGAGTCCGACCTTTTCCTGGCTCAGCGTCAGGGCAGACCGGCGCGCGGTGTAGCGCGATCCGTCAAGACGGGCCAATCGTTTTCTTACAAAATCATTAAGTGTGTTACCGTACATAATGTATTTGTATGGTTTATGAATTTATTCCGTATGGTTCTGATTCGAGGAGCGAAGCAGGGATGATGGTGCTGGCGCCTGGCGCAAACACCGCTCTAGGGGCGCCTCAATGCTCCTGGACGCTGGAATGCGCGAACCCCTCGGCCTTCGGGGAATATGCTGCAGTCGCTTTGCTCCCGGTTGACGACAAGCGTCAGCCCAAGGGGGAGGCGGCGTTGTTCCAGGTCGAACGAGGCTGGATGGCGTGGAGCGGCAGCCAGGCGAGAATCGGCTGCCGACTGAACCTTTCCGCACTTCCAGCCGGCGCCGACCGTGTCTGCGTGGTCGTGTACACCTTCTCGGCCATCGGCCCGGTGAGCGAACTCCGCTCGGTTCGTCTGCAGATCGACGACCAGATCGAGTTCAGCCTGAACCTCTCCGGGAACGGCGAATCAGCGATCATCATCGGCGAGTTCTACTGCCGAAACCAGCAGTGGAAGTTCCGCGCGTTGGCCGAAGGCTCTGCGTACGGACTCTCCGCCCTCGGCCGCAGGATCGGGCTGGCCATCGACGACGCGCATCCCGATCGGCGCCCACGTTCTTCCGATTCAGGCCGCTCTGCCACCGGCACCGGTTTCGCCGTCAGCGCGACGCACATCCTCACCTGTGCGCATGTCATCGAGGACATGCAGGAAATCCACATCGCTTCGTTCGAGGGCCGCCACCGCGCAGAGCCGGTGGTGGTGGATCGCCGGAACGATCTGGCGCTGCTGCGCGTCCAGGGGGCGCCGGCCTTCAGGCAAGTCTCTTTCAGGGACGGCACGGGCTGCGACCTGGGCGAGCAGGTCGTCGCCATGGGTTACCCGCTGGCCGGCCTGGCCGGCGGGGGCGTGCACGTCACGCAGGGTGGCGTCTCCGCGCTGTTCGGCCTGCACAACGACGCGAGCCTGCTGCAGTTCACGGCCCCGATCCAGCCCGGATCGAGTGGCAGCCCTTTGTTCGATACGTCCAGTGCGGTCGTCGGGATGGTCACGTCAACGGTCCCGGATGCCCAGAACATGAATTTCGCGGTGAAGGCCGGCCTCGCACTGGCGTTCCTGGATGCCTGCGGCGTGATCGCGTCCAGAACCCCGTCGGGCAAGACTTTCTCCACAGCGCAGATATCCCGTGAGGCCCAGCAATGTCTATGGCGAATCGACGCGCGGAACCCGTAGATGCACGTCGACTTGAACCCCGTAGAAGCGGCGTCGGGTTTGCCACTCGCGCCAATCCAGGAAGCCGTTATGGAAAGCCCTGTAGCACCCGTATCCCTCCGCGCACAGCTGATGCGGGGGCTGCTCGAAGTCGAAGTCGACGACGCCGTCGTGCCTGCGTCTGCGCTGTTCGGCTTTGCCGAGCGCCGTAACCCGAAGCGGGCGTTCCTGTTCGTGTCCAGGGTGCTGGGCCGGCATATACCGGTGCGCCCGTCCGTCATGTCCGCCAGCTTCGAGCGCCTGGCCGCAGCGATCCCGGCGGACCTGCCCGGCCCCGTGCTCGTGATCGGCATGGCGGAAACCGCGGTCGGGCTCGGTGCCGGTGTGCACCGTGCATTGAGCGCAACCCGGCCCGATACCGTTTATCTGGTCAGCACCCGCCATCCGCTTGGCACCGAACTCTTCGCCCGCTTCGAGGAAGAGCACAGCCACGCCAGCGCCCACCTGATCCACATGCCGGTCGAGCCCGACGTGCGGGAGATGATGCTGCAGGCCAGATCGCTGGTGCTGGTGGACGACGAAGCGTCCACCGGCAAGACCTTCGTCAACCTGCATCGCGCGCTGGTGGACGCTGGCCTGACGAAGCTCGAGCGGGTCGTCACCTGCGTGCTGACCGACTGGTCCGCGGGGGCCGTAGAAAAAGCCATCGGCGCATCGGCCACGTCGGTTTCGTTGATGAAGGGTTCCTACCGGTTCCATGAAGACCCGTCCGCGCCGCTGCCGGACATGCCGGACGTGGGCGCGGTCTCCGTCGGTGAATGGCGGCTCTCCGCCCGGAACGACTGGGGGCGCCTGGGTGTGCGCAACGTGGAAGACACCCTCGCGCCGGACCTTCGGGTCGCGCCCGGCGAGAAGATCATCGTGATCGGCACCAGCGAATTCGTGTGGCGGCCTTTCCTGCTGGCCGAACGCCTGGCGCGCGCCGGCGCGGACGTCCACTTCAGCTCCACCACGCGTTCCCCCATCGCCGTCGGCCATGCGATCGAGCATGCTCTTTCCTTCCCGGACAACTATGGCCTCGGCATCCCGAACTTCCTCTACAACGTGAAGCCCGGCCAGTTCGACCGGGTGCTGATCTGCACCGAAACCCCTGCGCAGGCGCTGCCCGCAGCGCTGGTCGACGCGCTGCGCGCGGAGGTCATCGTCGATGCGCAGTAGTCGTCCGCTGGTGCTCGTCGATCTCGACGACACGCTGTTCCAGACCGCACGCAAGATGCCGGAAGGCACTCCGCGCACCCCGGCAACCGTGGATGTGCACGGCCAGCCCAACGGCTACATGAACCCGGTGCAACAGGCGTTCATCGGCTGGCTGCTGGCATCCGCCGACGTGGTTCCGGTTACCGCGCGCAGCGTCGAGGCTTACCGCCGTGTGAAGCTGCCGTTCGCGCAAGGCGCAATCTGCTCGCACGGGGGCGTGATCCTGCGCGCCGATGGCACGCTCGATCAGGACTGGCACCGCCAGATGGCGGATGCCCTCCGAGCCTTCCAGGATCGTCTGCCGGCGCTGAGCGAAACCACGCTGCAGATCGGCGACGCGCTCGGCTTCTCCCTGCGCGGCTGGGTCGTCGCGGAGGATGGGCTGGGCCACTACGTGGTGACCAAGCACAACGAATCGGACGACGCCGTGCTCTCCACGGTGCTGGCCGAAGTTCAGGCCCGAGGTCTGCTGAAGGGGATGCACGTCCACGCCAACGGCAACAACCTGGCCTTCCTGCCCGACGGGCTGGCCAAGCGCGTGGCCGCCCAGGAGTGGTTGCGCCGCGACCGCGCGCTCAACGGCGAACGCCCGGTGCTGGGCCTGGGCGACAGCATTACCGACCTCGGTTTCATGGATCTCTGCCACATGTGGGCCACGCCGGCCCGCAGTCAGTTGGCGAAGGCAGCGGAGGGCCTGATCCATGCGTGATCCTTTCGCGTCCCTCGTGACCGTCGGCAGCGGCAGCTATGCGCCGGATGACGTGCATGTGCTGCTGCAGCCCACGCACATGGAGGCGACGGACGTTCGCGAGAAGGAGCGCCTGATCCAGACGAACCTTAAGCACTACTCCGAGATGATCAGCATCGAGCATGCGCCGAGCGAGCTGCACAAGCGCCTCTACGCGCGTGCGCTGGTGCAGAACGGCAAGCGCATGGCCACCGACGTGCAGTCGCTGGCGCTGGCGTTGAACGCCGCCTGCACGGGCCCCGGCATCGCGCTCGTCTCGTTCGTTCGCGCTGGTCTGCCGCTGGGTGTGCTGCTGCGCCGTGCGCTGGTCGGGATGGGGCGCGACGCCCACCACTACGGCGTCAGCATCGTCCGCGACCGCGGCATCGACATGGTTGCCCTCGAAGCGGTCATCCGTCTGCACGGCGCGGAGAACATCGTCTTCGTGGATGGCTGGACCGGCAAAGGCGCGATTTCCGGCGAACTCATGCGGACGCTCGGCGCAGACAAACGCTTTCCGGAAGCGCCGCGCCTCGTCGTGCTGGCAGACCCGTGCGGCCGCGCGTGGCTGGCAGCGTCGGCCGACGATTGGGTGATTCCGTCGGGCATTCTGGGCGCCACCGTATCGGGACTGGTATCGCGTTCCATCTGGCCGGCACAAGGCGGCCTGCATGGCTGCGTGGTGTATGACCACCTGCACGAGCACGACGTCACCCGCGACTTCATCGAGCAGATCGAGACCAGGCGCCGTACATTGGGCGAGGTGCCGCCGGCCTCGCCGTGGACTGCCGATCAGCGCGTGAAGCTTCAGGCGGAGGCAGAACGCGTCGTGCATGCGCTCGCCGCGCGCTTCGAGATCGCGAACATGAACCGCGTGAAGCCCGGCATCGCCGAGGCGACGCGCGCCGTCCTTCGCCGTGTGCCCGACCATGTGCTGGTCCGCGCTCGCGGCGACAGCGACGTGCAGTTGCTGATGCACCTCACCGAGCGCGCCGGCGTGACCGTCGAAGAAGCGGGTGCGGCCCTGGGTCCGTACCGCGCAGTGACCCTCATTCGGAGCGTGAACGGATGAAAGCGATTTCGCCGTTTGCGCTCGGGGCGACCCTGTACATGCCGGCCACCCGTGGCGACATTGTGGACATGGTCTTCGGCAGCAAACTCCCCGAGCTCCGCTCGCTCGTGGTGTGCCTGGAAGACGCGGTGGCGGAGATCGACGTCGAGCGCGCGCTGGCGAACCTGCAGGCGCTTCTCATGCAGATCGACGCACGCGGCGGACGTCCCGCAGAAGGCCCGCTCGTGTTCGTCCGGCCCCGCGATGTGGGCATGGCAGCCGTGCTGAACGACTGGCCCCTGATGAAGCATGTAGACGGTTTCGTGGTGCCGAAGCTGACCTTGAAGAATCTGGGTTTCTGGGAGCAAGCGGTCAGTAACCCGAATCTTCTCCTGATGCCGACGCTCGAAACAGCCGACGTCTACAACCCCGGTGCGATGGTGGAACTGGGCCAGGCGCTGAGAGCCAGCCTGAACGAACGCATCATCGCGCTACGGATTGGCGGCAACGACCTGATGGGGTGTCTCGGGCTCCGTCGCAACCCGAACCGCACGCTGTACGACACCCCGATGAGTTACGTCATCCCGATGCTGGCCGGCGTCATGGGCGCTCAAGGGTTTTCGTTGACGGCCCCGGTGTTCGAACAGCTGGCCGCGCCGGAACTCCTGAAAGCCGAGCTGGAACTGGATATCTCCCACGGGCTGGTGGGCAAGACGGCCATTCACCCGCACCAGATCAGTCTCATCCAGGACGCGCTGCGCGTGAGCCTCGAGGATCTCAACGCCGCCAGGCTGATCGTCGATCGGCGTGCACAGGCCGTGTTCAGGCACAACGACGCGATGTGCGAACCCGCCACCCATCACAAGTGGGCGACCCACATCCTCGAGCGTGCCAAATGGCTTGGGGTCAAGCCAGCCGAGGCCGGCAGCGGCGAGCCCGGCATCCGCTTAGCGGAGGCCAACCGACGAGCATCGAGATTCGATGGAAACCCCTGCCGCAGCGCAGGACGCCCATTGGCGACCTTTCCCTCCCAACCGAACGCCGAAGATCAACAAGGAGCGTAATCATGGCACTCACCCTGAGCAAGAATCAGAGCATCTCGCTGGAGAAAACGGCCGGCACTGGCCTGAGCAACGTCAGCCTGGGACTGGGCTGGGATCCGGTGAAGCCCAGCGGCTTCCTCTCCAGGCTGCTGGGCAGCGGCAGCGACTCGATCGACCTCGATGCGTCGTGCATCGTGCTGGATGGCGACTACGCGCCGATCGATGTCGTCTGGTTCCGCCAGCTGGCTTCGAAGGATGGCTCGATCGAACACTCGGGCGACAACCTGACCGGCGAAGGCGATGGCGATGACGAAACCATCTACGTGGACCTGCAGCGCCTGCCGGCCATGGCGACGCATCTGGTCTTCACCGTGAACAGCTTCCGCGGCCAGACCTTCGATCAGGTCGAAAACGCGTACTGCCGCATCCTGAACGAATCCAGCAACGCGGAGCTCGCGCGCTTCAACCTCGCCGAGAAAGGCGGCCACACCGGCGTGGTGATGGCCAGCCTGAGCCGTGGGAACAGCGGCTGGGAGTTCAAGGCGATCGGCCAGTCGACCAACGGCCGCACCGCCGAAGATCTCGTCAACCTGGCTATCCAGGCGGTGCGTGCATGACCGCGCTGCTGCCTGGCGGCAATGCGCCGGTCGCCACCGGCCAGCTTCGCGTCGACATCAACTACACGCCGATCCCGGGCGCCGATATCGACATCTCCGCATTCGCGCTGGCCGCCACTGGCAAGGTTCGTGGTGACGGCGACATGTGCTTCTACGGCCAGACCCGCATCCTGGGTGGTGCCGTCGAGCTGACCGGCAGTTCGTCAGGTCGCGCCGGATTCACGCTGGAGCTCGGGCGTCTCGACCCTGCAGTCGAGAAGGTGGCGTTGACCGCAACCATCTACGAGAACAAGGCCTCGTTCGACCGCGTGTCGACCCTGGCGATGAGCGTCACCGGCGGCATCGAGGCCCAGATTCCGACGCGCGGCATGAACGAGACCGCGCTGATCCTCGGCGAGTTCTATCTGCGTCAGGGCGCGTGGAAGTTCCGCTGCGTGGGTCAAGGCTTCGCGGGCGGTCTGGAGCCGCTGGCAAAGCACTTCGGTGTCGACATTGCCGCGCCGACGCCGGCCCCTGCTGCTGCGCCGGCTTCGGCACCGGTGCCTCCGGCATCGCCGAAATCGACGGTAAGCCTGAGCAAGGTCACGCTGGACAAGACGCGCTCCAGCATCAGCCTCGACAAGCCGGTGGCCGGCTTCGGCGAGATCAAGGTGAACCTGAACTGGAACCGCGGCAGCGGCAGCGGTCTGCTGGGCGGCATCTTCGGCAAGAGCAACACCATCGACCTCGACGTGGGCTGCCTGTTCGAACTGCAGGATGGCGACAAGAGTGTGATCCAGGCACTCGGCAACTGTTTCGGCGACCTGAATGACGAGCCCTACATCCAGCTCATGGGTGACGACCGCACCGGCTCCGTCGCGGGCGGCGAATGGCTGCACATCAACGGCAGGCATTGGAGCGAGATCAAGCGTGTGCTGATCTTTGCCTTCATCTACGAAGGCGCCCCCAACTGGAAGGCGACCGACGGCGTGGTGACCATTTTCGTTCCCGGCCAGCCCGAGATCGAAGTGCGATTGAACGAGGAAGGTGGCCGCTACGGGATGTGCGCGATCGCGATGCTTGAAAACGTGGGCGGCGCGGTCAAGGTCACCCGCCGAGTCGACTTTCACCGTGGGCATCAGGAGATGGACCGTGCGTACGGATGGGGGATGAGCTGGCGCGCCGGCTCCAAGTAACGATCTATCCGGCGGGGCCGACGCGCCCCGCCCAACGAGGAGGAAATCATGCTCGAGTGGCTGAAAACCAACGCGGCAAAAGCACGCGAAACCTTGACGACGGAAGTCGCCAAGTTCAAGAACCGGACCTTCATGGAAGCGCTAGCCAATGGCTGCGCGCTCATCGCCGCGGCCGACGGCGTGGTCCAGTCCGAGGAGAAGATGAAGATGGTCGGCTTCATCAACCACTCGCCGGAACTGAAGGTCTTCAACCTGACCGATGTGATCAAGGTCTTCACCGACGCGTGCGCGAAGTTCGAATTCGACTTTCAGGTCGGACAGGCCGAGGCGCTGAAGACCATCAGCAAGATCAAGGGCAAGGACGGCGAAGCGCGCCTGCTGGTGCGGGTGTGCATTGCCATCGGCGGCTCGGACGGCAATTTCGATGACAAGGAGAAGGCCGCCTGTCGCCTGATCTGTCAGGAGCTGGGCCTGAACCCGGCGGACTTCGAACTCTGACTGACTCAAATGTGGCGTCGATCGACATCATCAGCGTCGACCGACAACCCGTAACCCGTAGCAACCACAAGGAGCTGTACTCATGGCACTGACTCTTCAAAAAGGCGGCAACCTCTCCCTGTCCAAAGAAGCCCCCGGCCTGACCAGGATCCTGGTCGGCCTGGGCTGGGACCCGCGCGCGACCGACGGCACCGAGTTCGACCTGGACGCCAGCGCGTTCCTGCTGGGTGCCAGCGGCAAGGTTCGCGGCGATGCCGACTTCATCTTCTATAACCAGCTGAAGAGCGCGGACGGCTCCGTCGAGCACGCCGGCGACAACCGCACCGGTGCCGGCGACGGCGACGACGAGGTGATCAAGGTCGACCTGAGCCGCGTGCCGGCCGACATCGACAAGATTGCGTTCACCGTCACCATCCACGACGCCGACGCGCGCAAGCAGAACTTCGGCCAGGTCAGCAACTCGTTCATCCGCATCGTCAACGAGACCAACAGCGCGGAGATCGTCCGCTACGACCTCGCCGAAGACGCATCGACCGAAACCGCGATGATCTTCGCGGAGCTGTACCGCCACAACAACGAGTGGAAGTTCCGCGCGGTCGGCCAAGGCTACGCCGGCGGCCTGCGCGCGGTGGCCAATGGTTACGGCATGAGCTTCTGATTGCCCACTTTGGAGAAAGCCCCGCCGGTCTGAGCTGCCCACGCAAAGCGGAGCAGTTCCAACGGCCGGGGCTGACCGGGCTGAGTTCCGTCTTGCACGGGACTCAGCCCTTTTCGTTTTGGCCTAGCTTCCCGCGTTACGCCGATACAGGCTGAGTGCAACGGCCAACCCGGCCAGCATCCCGGCACAGCCTCGATTCAGCCACTGCAGCGCTCGCCCGGACAACACTTTCATCGCATGATGGCCGCCGATCGCGTAGACGCTCATCAGCGCGATGTCGATGAGCGCCGTCACGATCGCGAGCGTGACGTATTGGCGCGTGACGTCGGTCTGGGTCTGAATGAACTGCGGCAAGAAGGCGGAAAAGAACAGCAGTCCTTTGGGATTGGACAGCGCGACCAATAGCGAACGCCGGAATGCGGACCAGCCGTCGTACGCGGTGTTGGTCTCCGTCATGTCGGTGGGGGAGAGCATCGCGGGAGCGCGCCAAAGTGCCCATGCGAGATACAGCAGATAGGCGGCGCCGATCCATTTCACCGCGGCGAACAATTGCTCCGATGCTTGCAGAATCGCACCCAATCCGCATCCCACTGCGCCGATCAGAATGAGATCGGACAATGCGGCGCCGGCAATTCCGTAGGCTGCGACACGCAAGCCGCGCGTCGCGCCGTTATTCAGCGCCAGCAGCATCGTCGGACCCGGCGTGATGGTGACGACCGAGACCGCGACCACGTATAGCAGCAGTGTCGTTGAATTCAATTCCAGGCTCCAAAGCGGATTGGCGGATGTCATTCAGCAGATTCGACAGAGGAATATTGTCGTCGAATTTCACGTTCTCGTGGTCGGCCACGTTCACGCAGTGGCGCGTGCCTATGCACTCCCTACATAGGGAACGCCGGAACTTTGCATTGGACGGCTCATTTTGCGATTTCTAGAATCGGGCGAATGTTGAACCCTGTTCGAAGGGTTCGTTTCCCCCGCCGCGCTTGCTGCGCGTCAGCAATACCAGGAGTCGCTTCATGCAGATCAGTACGCCCATCGCCGCGCTGTCCCAGGACATGAAAAGCTGGCGCCGACAGATCCACAGTCGCCCGGAAATCGCGTTTCAGGAAACCGGCACCGCTGCGTTCGTCGCGGACTTGCTGCGCTCATTCGGAGTCGACACGCACACCGGCATCGGCCGCACCGGTGTGGTGGGCGTGATCGATGGCGAAGGCGGGCCCGGTCCCACGATTGCGCTGCGCGCCGACATGGACGCGCTGCCGATCCACGAAGAGGGCCGGCCCGTTTATCGCTCGGTCCATCACGGACTGTTTCATGGCTGCGGCCACGACGGACATACCGCGATCCTGCTCGGTGCCGCAAAGCTGCTTGCCGGTCATCGCCGATTCAAAGGGCGGGTCGTGCTGGTATTCCAGCCGGCCGAGGAAATCGTCAAAGGCAGCCAGGCGATGCTCGACGATCAGTTGCTCGAGCGTTTCCCGTTCGACGAAATCTACGGGTTGCACAATCATCCGCAGCTTCAACCGGGGAAAATCGGCGTACGCATCGGTTCGCAGCTTGCCGCAGTGGACTTCTTCTCGATCGAGATTCACGGCACCGGCAGTCACGGCGGGACGCCGCATTGCAGCGTCGATCCGATCGCGATCGGTGCATTGCTGGTGAGCGCATTGCAGACCGTCGTCAGCCGCTCGATCGACCCGCTCGACAGCGCGGTCCTGAGCATCTGCCAGTTCGTTGCGGGCGCGACGGCAAACGTCATTCCGGATCGCGCATCGCTGCAGGGCACCACGCGCGCGCTGTCGCCGATGGCACGCGAACGCGTGCACCGACGTTTGCGCGAAATCTGCGAAGGCGTCGCGCTGTCGCACGGTTGCACGATCGATCTCGACATCTCGCACGGCACGCCGCCGACGATCAACGCGGAAGCCCCGGCGCGGCGCGTCGTGGAGGCGGCTGGCATGATCGTTGGCGCAGAAAACGTGTTGACCGACGTGGAGCCGCTGATGGCGGGCGATGACGTCGCGCGCTTTCTCGAAGCGCGGCCTGGCTGTTATTTCTTCCTCGGGCAGGGCGGGCGCATGTGCCATCACCCCGAATACGACTTCAACGACGACGTGGCGCCGATCGGTGTGGCGATATTCGACGAGATCGTGCGGCTTCGTCTCGGCGTCTGATACCACGGGCACGCGACCGAATCGACGTCGCGCGAACCGAACATTCATAAGAAACTGGAGGAGAACATCATGGGACACGGAACTTTCCGGGTCCGACGGACGCTGGCCGTCCTGTCGAAAGGTGTGAGCGCCGCGCTCGTATCGGGCAGCGCATGCGCGGCCGGCACGGTCTCGAAGGGCGTCGCGAGCGGGTATACGCTTGCGCCGTTTCTGTTTTTCGTCGCGTTGACGCTGGGTATCACGTACTGGGCTTCGCATCGAAACCGTTCGGTATCGCAGTTCTATACGGCAGGCGGCAGCGTCACGCCGCTGCAGAACGGTTTCGCGCTCGCCGGCGACTACATGTCCGCATCGTCGTTCCTCGGCGCGGTCGGCATGATGGCCGGCTCCGGTTACGACTCGATCATTTACGGCGTCGGCACGCTCATCGGTTGGCCGATCCTGTTGTTTCTCGTCGCGGAACCGTTGCGCAATCTCGGACGCTTCACGCTCGCCGACGTCGTCGCGTTCCGTCTGGAAGAGCGTCCGGTGCGGATTCTCGCCGCGGTGAATTCGCTGGTCATCGTGCTGTTCTATCTCGTCATCCAGCTGGTCGGAGCCGGCAAGCTGATCCAGTTGCTGTTCGGCGTGCCGTACATGGTCGCGATGCTGGCGGTCGGCGCACTGGTGCTGGTCTATGTGCTGATCGGCGGCATGCTGGCCACCACCTGGGTGCAGATCGTCAAGGCGGTGCTGATGCTCGTGATCGGCACGTATCTGGCATTCACGGTGCTGCAGGCGACCGGCTTCAGCGCGAACCGGCTGATCGGCGCGGTCGTCCAATCCCATCCGGCCGGCGCGGCGGTGCTTGCGCCGAGCCGGCTCGTCACGGATCCTGTCGACGCCATTTCGCTCGGCATGTCATTGATCTTCGGCATGGTCGGGCTGCCGCATATCCTGAGCCGCCTGTTCACCGTGCGCGACGGCGCCGCAGCCCGGCAATCGGCGTTCTATGCGACCGGCCTCATCGCGTGGTTCTATACCGCGGTCGTCGTGATCGGCGCAGGCGCGATCGTGTTCGTGCTCCGCAATCCCGCGTTCGTTGACCCGGCAACACATGTGCTGATCGGCGGCGGGAACATGACGGCGATGCACCTGAGTCATTACTTCGGCGGCGATGTGTTCCTCGGCATCATGTCTGCCGTTGCGTTCGCCACGATCCTGGCGGTTGTCGCGGGACTGACGATATCCGGCGCGTCGGCGGTCGGGCACGATCTGTACAAGCGAATCGTGTGCCGGGGGCAAGCGGATCCGGCGCGCGAACTGACCGTGTCCCGCTGCGCGACGTTCGTGCTGGTAGCGGCCGGGTTGCTGCTGTCGCACGCCGTGCAGAATCTCAACATCAGCTTTCTGGTCGGACTCGCGTTCTCGATTTCGGCGAGCACCAACTTTCCGATCCTGATGTTGTCGATGTTCTGGCGGCGACTGACGACGCGCGGCGTGCTTGCGGGGGGAATCATCGGACTCGTGTCGTCGGTGGGTCTGCTCGTCGCCGGGCCGACGATCTGGGTGGGTATTCTGAAGCACGACGTGGCGCTCTTTCCGTACGCGAATCCGGCCTTGTTTTCGATGACGCTGGCGTTCGGCACCGCATGGCTCGCGTCGATCACCGATACGTCAGGTCGCGCGGCGGCGGAGCGTGCGCGCTTCGATGCGCAGATGTTCCGCAGTGTGACCGGAATCGGCAGCAGCGCTGCTCAAACTCACTGACCCCCGGAGCAACTATGTCGAACGTCAATCTGACGACGTCCAATCCGGACGGCGTCGCGGCGAACCCGAACGACACGCCGCACACTGCCGATGTCGCTAGCCTGGTGCAGCGCCGGATTCGCTTGAGCCTCGGCATGAGCGTGCTCGTGCTGGTTGCCTACTTTGCTTTCATCCTGGTCATCGCGTTTGCGCCGGGCGTGCTGACGCTGCCTTTCGCCGCAGAGTCGCGCGTAACGGTCGGCATTGTGATCGGCATCGGCTTGTACTGGTTTTGCGCGATCGCGACAGGTGCATACGTGTGGATAGCGGACCGGTGGATCGACCCGCTCGTTCGCCGCGTTGGCCAATGAGCGAACCGGCGGAAAATCCGGATCTGCGGCAATGAATTACGGCGCACGACGGTGCGCTGAATGCTTGCCATTCAGCATGCGTGCGCCTGCGTAGAGACAGTCGGACAGTCGGATACGTGTGTGCAGATCGTCGCCCTTCGCGGTAGTGCGAGGTCAGGCTGAGGGCGAGCGATCTGCGCCCGAACCGTGTCTCCTTGAGCGCGTATCAGTTCTACAGCTGATACGCGCTTTTTTTTCGACGACGAAGTTTGTGTGCCTGACGGAGCCGGACCCACGGCTGAACGCACTGCTTTTTCCGAGGGAACCGGAAAGCGATGTGCTCGTACGCGCACCTCGCGCGGCTTCGCTCTGCTGCTCGGATTCAATGCAGCTCGTGCATAGCCAGTGGGCAAGAATCTCATTGGATCACGCATTTTTAGCTGCTTACGATGCGTCGCAGTATTGAAAATGCACGCAGCGGTTCACTCGCGTCGTGTCAGATGGCGGATCCCATTTGTAATGATTCGATATGCGAATGAATTGGCCGAGCTGCGTTTGATGCTGACGACGCGTCGACGGAAATCGGGAAAGCGCCTCGGTCGCTGGTCCCGACGACACGGCGCCGAACGAAGCAGACGTGTCGACCGAGTGACTGAGTCACCGGTAGTCACCGGTCGCCATGGAACCCAATCAAGAGATGGAACGAGATGAATCATAAAAAATCAATGAGGAGACTGGCAGCGGCTTCGCTGACGCTTGCGTGTGCGATCTGCACGGGCACGGCGCACGCGCAGAGCTCGGTGCTCATGTACGGCATTCTGGATGTCGGCGTGCAGAGCCTGACCAATGCCGGAAAGGACGGCACATCGTCGTTGGGCATGCTGGGCAGCGCATTCTTGCCGTCCCGCTTCGGATTCAAGGGCGACGAGGATCTCGGTGGCGGCTATGGTGCGATCTTTCAGCTCGAGAACGGGTTCGACCTCGGCAAGGGTACGCTCGTGACACCCGGCACGCTGTTCAACCGGCTTTCGAGTGTGGGGATTCGCTCGCCTTATGGCCGGCTGACGTTCGGGCGTCAATACAGCGTGCAGTTCGACAAGACGGTGCTCTACGATCCGACGTATTTCGCCAATGATTCGACGCTTTCGCTGAATCTGATCCCGCTCGCGACACTGCGGCTGAACAATGCGGTGAAGTTCCAGTCGGAGTCGCTTTACGGATTCAATGTCGATGCCGAGTACGGCTTCGGCCAACAACTGCCCGGCAACATGCTGGCCGGCCGTTATGTCGGTGCGGCGCTCGAATATGTCCGAGGAACGTTTGCCGCTCGCGTGCTCTACGAGCAGAGTCGGGGCACGAGCAACGGCGGCATCGATGCGTCCGGACACGCGGACGAGCGTTACAGCGCGGCGCTTCGCTATACGGTGGGCGGCGTTACGCTGTCCGCGGGAGTCACCCGCGTGCTGGGCGACCTGCAACTGACGCCGCGCGGCACGATTTACTGGGGCGGTGCGAAAGGATTCGCGACACCGACGATTCAATGGTACCTGCTGGGCGGCCGTTACGATTTCCAGCGCGCCCCCGAACATCCGACGCTATTCGTCGGTGGTGCGGAGTATCTGCTGTCGAAGGCGACGTTTGTCTATGGTCATGTCGGCACGGTCTGGAACTCAGGCGACAGCGGGTTCGGTGTCAACAGCTATTCAAACGTGGGCCAGCGTGGCAAGAGTCAGGTCGGCGTGAGCGTCGGGATAAACCACAAGTTTTGAGCCGAGCGTCGCGCGCGGGAATTGCGTTTGGAAAGAGGCGGGTTGTCACGCGTGCGGACGCGCGGGCGCGCCGTCGCTGTGACCGCGCCGGATGAGGGGCGGCGCGACTATACTTGGCGTTTGTGGCCGTATGGGCGCTGTCCGTGAACGCGTCGCGTCCTGTCCCGGGTGTCCAATGAATCTCCGCAAACTGCAACACGTCCTCGCGCTCGCCCAGTATCAGAACTTCAGTCGCGCATGCACGGAGGTACATCTGAGTCAATCTGCGCTGTCCCGAAGCATCCAGTCGATCGAAACGGAACTCGGCTTTCCGTTGTTCGACCGCAGTGCGCAACGCATCACGCTGACTCCGCACGGCAAGGTGTTCGTCGATCGCGCGCGCCGGATCGATTTCGAGGTTCGGGAACTGATGCGTGATCTCGCGCTGCTCGAGCGCGGGGAATTCGGTGAGATCTGCATTGGCCTGGGCGCGACACCGGCCGCGTTGCTCAGGCAACCGATCCTGACGTTTGGGGCCGTCAACGCGCCCAACGTGCGAGTGGTGCTCAAACGCGGCAATACCGCGGATCTGCTCGGCATGTTGCTGGCGGAGCGCATCGACATGTTTGTCGGCGACATCGCGTCGCTCGCGCCACAGCCGGAAATCGAGATCACGCCGCTACCCAGATGGCCGGCCGCCTTCTTTTGCGGTCGCGCGCACGCGCTTGGCGGCATGGCACGTGTATCGCCGGAAGCATTGCTGAAGTACCCGGTCGGGTGCACGCATCTGTCGAAGTACGCGCTCGACGATCTTCAGCAGCATCTCGGGTCTCCGATTGCCGATCGCATCAAGCTCCAGAGCGACGATTTCGGGGAACTGGAAGCCGCAGCCGCAGTGAGCGACGTCGTCATTCTCGGTAGCCGTCCTGTTTTCGACGAGGCGGTCCGGGCGGGACGGTTGCATCAGATCCGGCTCGATCCGCCGCTGGCCGGATCCGCACATTTCGGGATCGTGGTGCTCGCGGGCAGGACCCAATCGGTCACGACGTGCAGGATCAACGCGCTGGTGCAGGATGTATTCAACAAGTTCGCGGAAGAATCGCCGACGATCTGAGGCCGCGCGAGCGTCGGTTCGCTGCGCTTCGTCGCAGGATGCGTTGTTCGGTGCGTCGCCTTTTCAGTGACCTGACGCCCACGGGGCGAACCAGCATCATCGACATGCAGGTTCGCGCACCTCTTTCGTATTCAGATCGCGCTGGCTTCGTCGATCCGCAGGATATCGTCCTGGTCCAGCCGGATGCGAATCGCCTCACCCAGCAGCGCGAGTTGCGCGAGCGACGTCGCGCTCGCGATCGGCGCGGTGATCGTCGGCCGCGCGATCTGCCACGCCAGCGCGATCGCGGCGGGCTGCGTACCGTGTTTCGCCGATACGGCGTCGAGCGCGGCCAGGATCCGCAGGCCGCGATCGTCGAGATAGGCGGCAACGCGCTCGCCGCGCACGCTCTTCTTCAGATCGGCCTCGGAACGGTACTTGCCGGACAGGAAGCCGCTCGCGAGCGCATAGTAGTTGACGACGCCGAGCTTCAGGTCACGCACCACCGGCTCGAGGTCGCGCTCGTAGTCCGCGCGATCGTACAGGTTGTATTCGGGCTGGATCACCTGATACGCAGGCAGGCCGTCGCGGCGGCTGATTTCGGCCGCTTCCCGCAGGCGTTGGCCGCTGTAGTTGGATGCGCCGATGATGCGCACCTTGCCCGCATCGATCAGCGTCTGGTACGCGCCGAGCGTTTCTTCCAGCGGCGCCGAGTCGGGCAGGTCGCTATGCGAAAAATAGAGATCGATATAGTCGGTCTGCAGGCGGCGCAGCGAATCGTCGGCCGCTTGCACGATGTTGTCCTTCGACAGGCCCGCACGCGTGCCGAGCAGGCCGACCTTGGTCGAGATCACGACCTGTTCGCGCTTGCCCGAGCGCTTCAGCCACTTGCCGATGATCGTTTCCGATTCGCCGCCGCTGTTGCCGGGCGCCCAGGCCGAATAGATGTCGGCCGTGTCGATGAAATTGATGCCGGTGTCAGCGAGTGCGTCGAGCAGCGAGAACGACGTGTCCTCATCGACGGTCCAGCCGAATACGTTGCCGCCGAATGCGAGCGGCGATACCTGAATGTCCGACGTACCGAGCGTGCGTAGTGCCATCTTTCTCTCCGATATCTGCGGGGTGACGAGATTGACCTGCGGGATCGACTGCGTCGATCGCGGTGACACGGCGGCGTGCGCGGAGCGGTTGCGCGGTTGCCGCGGGGCCCCGGACATTCTCTCCGATCGGCTGGATTCGTGCAGGCGGCGCGAGGCCGGGATGATGGACGACTTGCGGAAGATAACGGACGGCTTGTCCGTTGCGTGGCCCTGCGTGGCCGCTTGTGCGGCCGCCTGTGCGTTACCGCAACTGCACGGCCGCGAGAAACAGCACCATGCTGCCGATCGCGCCGTCCAGCACGCGCCACGCAACGGCCTTGCGGAACCACGGCGCCAGCAGACGCGCGCCGTATCCGAGCCCGAGGAACCACACGACGCTGACCGTCATCGCGCCGATCGCGAACGCGAGCCGCGCACCTTCCGGCTCGCGCGCGCCGGCCGTGCCGATCAGCAGGAACGTGTCGAGATACACGTGCGGATTGAGCCACGTGAACGCGAGCGTCATCAGCACGACCGCGAGCGCGCCTTGCGGCGGCGGCGCGACCGCATCGCCGCGGACGTCGAGCGTTTCATGTCCCGGCTTGAACGCGCGACGCAGCGCGTTGATGCCGAACCACGCGAGATACGCGAGACCGACGTACAGCACTGCGTGGACGAAAGTCGGATAGCGTTCGACGAGCACCGATGCACCGCCGACGCCCGCGCCGATCAGGATCATGTCGGACAGCGCACAGAGCAGCACGATCTTGCCGACGTGCGAGCGCATGATGCCCTGACGCAGCACGAACGCATTCTGCGCGCCGATGGTGACGATGAGCGACGCGCACAGCGCGGCGCCGTGGGAAAAAGCGAGCCAGTTCATAGTAGATGACAGCAGTAGACGAATGAATCGGGTAGCGCTAGTCTGCTGGCATCGCTGAAATAAGAGAAGCTAAATCAGCTAATGTCGATTAAGGAAATCTAATGCTCGACTACGCATTGCTCGATGCGCTCGCGGCGGTGATCCGGCACGGCTCGTTCGAGCGCGCGGCGAAGGAGCTGAACGTCACGCCGTCGGCGGTGTCGCAGCGCGTGAAACTGCTCGAGGAACGGGTCGGCAGCGTGCTCGTGAAGCGCGGGCAGCCGTGTGTCGCAACGACGTCGGGTGCGCTGCTGTGCCGCCACACCGAGCGCGTGCAACTGCTCGAGGCGGAGCTGTCCGGCCGGATACCCGCATTGCCGGGCGCGCTCGCGGCGGACTGGCCGACGCTGCGCGTCGCGGTGAACGACGACAGCGTCGCGACCTGGTTCATCGACGCGGTGGCGCCGTTCTGCGCGGAGCGCGAGACGCTGCTCGACCTCGTGATCGACGACCAGGACCATACGGCGGCGCGGATCCGGGACGGCAGCGTGCAGGGCGCGGTGACCGCGCAGGCGGAGCCGATCCAGGGGTGCCGCTCGACGCGGCTCGGGCGCATCCGCTATCGCGCCGTGTGTTCGCCCGGGTTTCACGCGCGCTATTTCAGCGCGGGGATCAACCGCGATGCGCTGAGCCGCGCGCCGTGCGTGATGTTCAATTCGAAGGACGGATTGCAGGCGCGCTTCATCCGGCGCGTGACGCGCACGGACCTCGATCCGCCGCAGCACTGGATACCGCATGTCGCCGGTTATCTGCGCGCATGCGAGACGGGGTTGGGATGGGGGATGTGTCCCGACCGGATGGTCGAGCGCCAGCTGGCGGCGGGCGAGCTCGTCGACATGTCGGCGGGGCGCACCGTCGACATCGAGCTGTACTGGCAAAGCTGGCGCCTGTCGATCGGCTGGCTCGACGAATTCAGCGCGGCGCTCAAGGCGCGCGCTGCGTTGTTTCTCGATTGACGAGGCCGGCGCGCAGACCGTGCGTGCGCGTCGGCCTGCGTATCCTGCCGATCCTGCCTGTCAGACCTGATGCAGGCCGTCGAAATCGACGATGTGCACGAGGCGGCCGTGCATCTCGATCAGGCCGCGCTTCTGGAACTTCGACAGCGTGCGGCTGACCGTTTCGAGCGTCATGCCGAGGTAGCTGCCGATATCCTCGCGCGTCATCCGCAGGTTGAATTCCGTCGGCGAATAGCCGCGCTTCAGGTAGCGCGCCGACACGTCGAGCAGGAATGCGGCGACCCGCTCTTCGGCGTTCAGCGAGCCGAGCAGCATCGTCTGCGACGTTTCGCGCACGATCTGCTCGCTCATCAGCTTGTGCATCCGCAGCTGCATCGAGCCGGCTTCGGAGCACAGCGACTTGAGCGCGCTGTAGGGAATCACGCAGACGGAGCTGTCTTCGAGCGCGACCGCGGTGCGTGGATGCGAATCGTCGCAGATGCCGTCGAGGCCGAGCGCCTCACCTGCGAGATGCAGGCCGGTGACCTGCTCGCGGCCATCGTGGCGGGTTGCGACGGTCTTCAGCGAGCCCGAACGCACCGCATACAGGTTGTCGAAGGCGTCGCCTTCGCGGAACAGCGCTTCGCCGCGCTTCACCGCGCGCGCGGCGCAGATCACCGCTTCGAGGCGGCTCAGCGCTTCGGGCGCCAGGCCTTGAGGCATGCACAGGTGGCGCATCGCGCACGACGAGCAATGCGAAGCCTGGCGGGGGGCCCAACTTCCGACGTGGGGCGTGGCAGCAGCGCGCGTGGCGACGGGCGTCAACATGATCGTGTTCTCCGGCGTTGAATCGACGGAATCATTGTCCCACCGCAATCTGTGCTTGTCGGGTGACAAAACGTCGCGACTCGCCGCGCGGGGTTGCCGCAGCCCGTCACCGCCTGCCGCGCCCGGGCCTGATGCCGCTCAGCTCGACTGCTCGTCGGCGTGCGCGGCCGCGGGAATCAGCAGCACGGGCAGCGATGCATGCCGCACGCATTGCTCGGCGATGCTGCCGAGCACGAGGCGGCGAAAGCCGCGGCGGCCATGTGTGCCGAGCACGAGCAGGTCGGCGCCGAACGCGTTCGCGCCTTCGAGGATCAGTGATGCGACGTCCGTGAGCGACGATGCTTCGCCGAGCCTGGCCTCGCCCTTCACGCCGGCGGCCTGCATCCGCTGCGTGAATTCCTTTGCGAGATCGTTGCCCTGCGCGACGAGCTGATCGCGCAGCACGGACGGATCGTAGCCGGGCACGTTGTAATAGATCGCGGCGTTCTCGACCACGTAGAACGGTTGCAGCTCCGCGCCGTGCGACTGCGCAAGTGCCAGCGCGGCATCGAACGCATGACGGGAGGTGTCGCTGCCGTCGACGGCAACCAGGATACGTTTGTACATAGTGTCTCCGAGAGGCGGGGTGAAATGGAACTGGCCGAATGGCCAGTCGAGCGGCGCACTGCTGCGACGCAGAGTAAACGAATGCAGGCGCGTTTGCAGCGCGGTGACGTCGCATGCGGCGATGCGTGTGGCGCATCGTGAGGCCGAGCTGGCGGCTTTGCCCGACGGGATGGGTATCGGATTCCGTGCTCGCGCAACGGTCGGCTCGACGGCGCCGGCACATCGTCATTGAAGCGCAGCTGATTCAGCGTAACGTGATTCTGGTCAATGGATGCACAGATTCTGTTCGCGTGGCGACGCACTCAGTGCGCGTCGTGCCGATGTGTGTCGAACGGCAAACGGCGACGCATGCGTCGCATGACAGGCGGATGCGATGCGAAACGGCGGACCGTGCTACGGATGCTTCGGCCGAACAGCCAGCCGTAGCCGGTATCCGCACCGAAGCATCCTAAAGTACAGGTGAACACCGCTTCGCAAACGTTCGCTTCAAACGCCACGCTTAACGCGGCACCGTGGTCAGCTCGATCACGCGTTCCGGCCGCCGCGCGTGGCCGGGCCAATGTTCGCGGCCATACATCCGGTGCACCACGCCGAGTATTTCATCGCCGATGGGCCGCGGCGCGTCGAATCCTTTTTCGATCATCACGTAGCCCGCGCGCAGCGCGAACACCGGGTGATTGCCACCCGGCCGGCTGTCGTAACCGGCAAGGCCGTCATTGGATTCGGGCATCGCGTTGTCGAGCGACGCATTGCTCGTCGTCACCTGGTCGGGCGACATCGGTTCGCCACGCGCGAGGCGTGCGGCCTCACGGTTCTTGCCGTCCGTATCGACGGTGCTGTCGTGCGTGTCGTCGTTGTACAACTCGATGCTGCGCGGATGCGAGGCACGCGTTTGTGCAGACGATTCCATCGCGAATCTCCTGGCGGCGATGTGTTCCGGATCGATGCAAGTCCCGTTCCGGACACGACGGGAAACGGCGCGCGTGCAGTCGCCGCGGCTGCGCGGCGCGCGCTGATTTGTCGTGATTTATTTCACCTAGAAGAGCCGTTTTCTACAGAGTATGATTCTTTTCCTACGAAGCGGCGACAGGGGACGAAGTATCGCTGCTTCCGCCTGCACCAAGGCGGCGCATCACCCTTAACAGACGGTACGTAAACAAGAAACAAGGGACTTAAGGTGACGGACTCATGCAAGCGACATCAGCCTTCACGCATCGCGGTTATCTGTTGAACTGCGCGCCTGCGCGCGCCGGCGACGGGTCGTTCAAACCCTATGTCGTGATCTCACGATCGAGCGACGGAGAACTCGTCGCGAATCGTTTCTTTCCGACGGAACTCCAGTTCAACGACGAAGGCGCTGCGATCGCGCATGCGCGCGACTGGGCGGTGCGCTGGATCGACGCGAGCAGCATCACGATCTGATCTGGTGCGCACGGCGCAGGCCAGCGTTGGCCGTCCGGCCGACCCGCCGGGAACGGCCTCCGATCGAAAAACGCGGTAATCTTGCCAAACCCGTCACTTTTATTTGCGGCCGTGCGCAGATCGCGCCCGCCGCCCGCTTTTGCCTATGTCGAAATCGCCTGCCCGTCATTGGGGCCTCGAAGAGATCGTCGCCGGTTTGCGCGAGTCGCGTGAGGAACTGCATCGTACGCGCCATCCGCGCGGCATCCGTGAACTTCCGTCCCGGGATGCGATATGCAAGATCGTCACCGGCCTGCGTGCAGCGATGTTTCCGACGCACTACGGTGCGCCGGACCTGACCGACGAAAGCGTCGACTATTATGTCGGCCATACGCTCGAAAGCACGTTGCGCATCCTGTCCGAACAGATCCGCCGTGCATTGACGTTCCTGCCCGAACACTCGGACACGCCGTTTGCCGAACTCGAGGAGCGCGCGTTCGGCATTGCGCGCGAATTCGGCCGTCAGCTGCCGGCGATCCGCGCGCTGCTCGTCAGCGATATTCAGGCCGCGTATGCGGGCGACCCGGCCGCGCAGCACATCACCGAAATCCTGCTGTGCTATCCCGGCGTGCTCGCGATGATGCACCACCGGCTTGCGCATGCGCTGCACCAGCTCGGCGTGCCGCTGCTCGCACGCTTCATCAACGAGATCGCGCATTCGGCCACCGGCATCGATATCCACCCCGGCGCGCAGATCGGGCCGAGCTTCTTCATCGACCACGGCACCGGCGTGGTGATCGGCGAAACGGCGATCATCGGCGAGCGCGTGCGTGTTTACCAGGCCGTCACGCTCGGCGCGAAGAGCTTCCCGGCCGACGGTGACGGCGCGCTCGTCAAGGGCAACGCGCGCCATCCGATCGTCGAGGACGACGTGGTGATCTATGCAGGCGCGACGATTCTCGGCCGCGTGAGGATCGGCCGCGGCTCGGTGATCGGCGGCAACGTGTGGCTCACGCACAGCGTGCCGCCGTGCACGAGCGTGTCGCAGGGCAAGGTGCGCGAAGGCGACCGCGCGGAGAAGCCGTGAAGGTTGATAGAGGCCGATAAAGGCCGAGTAGCCGGATACGGCGCGGACACGGCGCCGGACGCGCGCCGTGTCACGGTCATTGCCGGACGGATCGTTCGAAGCGCGAAACCTGGTACGCCGGTGTCAGTGCTCGCCGGTCGGCGAACGGTGCTTGTACAGCACGTCCTGATCGACACGGATCAGGTTCTGCCCCGCGTCGACGACAAAATCCACGCCGTTGTATGCGGCGCCGGTCAGCAGCAGGATCGCGCGCGCGACATCGTCCGGGCCGGCGATCCGCTCGAGCGGCGTCGATGCGCGGCTCGCGTGTTCGAAGTCGGCCTGGGTCTGGTCGTCGCTCGGCAGCATCAGGCCCGGGAACACCGCGTTAACACGCAGCACCGGCGCGGCCGACAGCGCGAGCATCTGCGTCAGGTTGCCGAGCGCCGCTTTCGCGACCGTGTAGCTGAAGTGGTCGCGATGGAAGTTTTCCTTGATCTTCTGGTCGACGACGTTCACGACCACACCTTGCTTGCCCGCCGCACGCGCACGCTCGTAGAACGCGCGCGTGAGCAGGATCGGCGCGCGGCAATTGACGCTCCACGCCTGGTCGAACGCGGCGAGGTCGAAGCTCGGGAAATGGTCCTGCCAGAACACCGATGCGTTGTTGATCAGCACGTCGAGGCGGCCGAAGCGCGCATAGGCGGCGTCGATCAGCGCGGTGATCTGCGCGGCATCGGACAAGTCCGCCTGCAGCGCCGCCGAATCCGGCCCGCGTGCGGCGATCGCAGCGGCGGCCGCGTGCGCGGCGTCGGCCGACTGGTCGTAGTGAATCGCGGTGCGGTAGCCCTGTGCGGCGAAATACTCGGCGAACGCGCGCCCCGCGCGGCGCGCGGCGCCGGTCACGAGTACCACGGGCGCATCGGCCGTTTGCTTCGTAGGCTGCATTTACGTATTCGTCAGGTTCACTGAAGAAGGATTCGCGACGATCGACAGGAATTCGCGCCGCGTCGACGGATCGGTGCGGAACGTGCCGAGCATGCGCGACGTGACCATCTCGACACCCGGCTTGTGGATGCCGCGCGTCGAGATGCACTGATGCGCGGCTTCGAGAATCACGCCGACGCCTTTCGGCTGCAGCACGTCGAACAGCGTATCGGCGATCTGCACGGTCATCTTTTCCTGGATCTGCAGCCGCTTCGCGAACGCGTCGACGAGCCGCGCGAGCTTCGAGATGCCGACGACGCGGTGGTTCGGCAGGTACGCGACATGCGCGCGGCCGATGATCGGCACCATATGGTGCTCGCAGTAGCTTTCGAAGCGGATGTCCTTCAGCACGATCATCTCGTCGTAGCCGTCGACCTCGCTGAACGTGCGCGCGAGGATGTCGCGCGGCTCGATCGTATAGCCGGAGAAGAACTCCTCGTAAGCGCGCACGACGCGCGCCGGCGTATCGACGAGGCCTTCGCGCGCCGGATCGTCGCCGGCCCAGCGCAGCAGCACGCGGACGGCTTCCTCGGCTTCCGAACGGCTCGGCCGGGACGCGGCCGGTTCGGGCCGCGAGGATTTTTTACCCATGTATTCGCTCCATCGAGTACGGCCGCCTGCGGCGGCGCGATCGGGAGCATTGTTTCATGCTTTCGATGCTCGTGCTGCCCGCTTACTTCGGCCACTCGTCCTGCTCGTCATTGAACAGCGACGCGACGACGCCGCGCAGCCACGCGAGGCGCGGATCGTTGTGAAACTTGCGGTGCCAGTGCTGCTTGAGATCGAAGCGCGGCAGCGGCAGCGGCGGTTCGACGGGCGTGATGAACGCATGCTCGGCCGCGTACGCATAGCCGATCGCGTGCGGCACCGTCGCGATCAGGTCCGTGCGGCTCAGGATGAACGGCAGGCTCATGAAGTGCGGCGTCTCGAGCACGGCGCGGCGATGCATCCGCTGCTTCGCGAGGTATTTCTCGAGCACTTCCTGGCTGCGCCCTTCGGCGCGCACGACCGCATGCCCGCACGCGAGGAACTGCTCGACCGTGAATGGCCGCGCCCGTTCGAGCGGGTGGCCGCGCCGCATCAGGCACACGAAGCGGTGCGTGAAGAGCCGCTGCTGGAAGATGTTGTTGCCGTCGAGATCGGGGAAATAGCCGACCGCGAGATCGATCGAACCGGCTTCGAGGCCGCGGCCGAGTTCATCGTGCGACAGCGACACCGAGCGCAGGTTCGCATGCGGCGCGAGTGTCGCGAACGCCTGCAGCAGCTTCGGCAGGAACACGATCTCGCCGACGTCCGACAGCGCGATCGAGAACGTATGCGTGCTCGCCGCCGGATCGAAATCGTGCGGCGCGACGAGCCCGCGTTCGATCTGCGCGAGCGCGTCGCGCGCGGCGGGCAACAGCGCCAGCGCGCGCGGCGTCGGCTCCATCCCGTGCGACGTCCGCACGAACAGCGGATCGCCGAAGTATTCGCGCAGGCGGCCGAGTGCCGCGCTCACGCGCGGCTGGCTCACGCCGAGCAGGTCGCCGGCGCGGCTCACGTTGCGCGTGTCGTCGAGCGCGACGAGGTAGGGAATCAGGTTCAGATCGAGCGCGTCCATCGCGGCACCCATATTCGTAAAACGTATACAACTTATCTCCTGAATCGCGTTGCCGCATAGTCGGGAAAGCGCTGAAATTCGTTTCATTATTCGAACCAGTGTTCTGGAGACGAACAATGCGCACCCAGGTCGCGATCATCGGCGCCGGTCCGTCCGGCCTTCTGCTTTCCCATCTGCTGCGCCTGCAAGGCGTCGATTCGATCCTCGTCGAAGCGCGCTCGCGTGAGTATTGCGAGAACCGGATCCGCGCCGGCGTGCTCGAGCAGGGCACGGTCGACACGCTGAACGCGGCCGGCCTCGGCGACCGGATGCGCCGCGAAGGGCTCGAGCATCACGGCATCGAGCTGCTGTTTGCGGGCCAGCGTCACCGCATCGACCTGACCGGGCTCACCGGCGGGCGCGCGATCACCGTCTACAGCCAGCACGAAGTGGTGCGCGACCTGATCGCGGCCGGCGTCGAGCACGGGCACGCGATGCATTTCGAGGTCAGCGACGTCGCATTGCACGACATCGACGGCGACCAGCCGTTCGTGACCTTCACGCATGCGGACGGCCGCGCGGACCGCATCGACTGCGACTACATCGCCGGCTGCGACGGTTTCCACGGCATCGCGCGGCAGACAATTCCGGCCGAACACCAGCGCACGTTCGAGCGGGTCTACCCATACGCGTGGCTCGGCATCCTGGCCGACGCGGCACCGTCGCTCGACGAGCTCGTCTATGCGCACCACGAGCGCGGCTTCGCGCTGTTTTCGATGCGCTCGCCCGCCGTCACGCGGCTCTATCTGCAATGCCGGCCGGACGAGAACCTCGACGAATGGTCCGATGCGCGGATCTGGGACGAATTGCACACGCGTTTTTCGAACGACACGGGCTGGACGCCGGCCGAGGGCCGGATCACGCAGAAGAGCGTGACGCCGATGCGCAGCTTCGTGTCGGAGACGATGCAGTACGGGCGCCTGTTCCTCGCCGGCGACGCCGCGCACATCGTGCCGCCGACCGGCGCGAAGGGGATGAATCTCGCGGTGGCCGACGTCCGTGCGCTCGCCCGCGCGCTCGGCGCGCGTTACCGGCACGGCGACGCGGCGCTGCTCGACACGTATTCGGCCACCTGCCTCGAGCGCGTGTGGCGCGCCGAGCACTTCTCGTACTTCATGACGAACATGCTGCACCCGTCCGCGGACGACACGCCGTTCGTCAATCGCCTGAAACTCGCCGAGCTCAAGTATGTGACGCGCTCCCGGGCGGCCGCGCAGGCGCTCGCCGAGAACTACGTCGGCCTGCCGTTCGACGACGAGGCGGCCTCCGAAGGAACCCGCCTTGACAACGCGCTGTGCGTAACCCTATGATCGGCCATCGTTCGCTAATCGAATCTAGGTTCGAATAGCGAACAAATGCCGGATCCGGATACGGGCCCGGCGCGGCACGCGGCACACGCGTGTTCCATCGACAGCCGCGCATCGTGCCGCGGGTACGTATCAGGAAGAGACATGGTCAACAAGATTTTCGATTCGCTTCAGTCGGCGGTCGCCGACGTTTACGACGGCGCGACGATCATGATCGGCGGCTTCGGCACGGCCGGCATGCCGTCCGAGCTGATCGACGCGCTGATCGAGCAGGGCGCGCGCGACCTGACGATCGTCAACAACAACGCGGGCAACGGCGAGACCGGTCTCGCCGCGCTGCTGAAGGCGAAGCGGGTGCGCAAGATCATCTGTTCGTTCCCGCGCCAGAGCGATTCGCAGGTGTTCGACGCGCTGTACCGCGCGGGCGAGATCGAGCTCGAGCTCGTGCCGCAGGGCAACCTCGCCGAGCGCATCCGCGCGGCGGGCGCCGGCATCGGCGGGTTCTTCACGCCGACCGGCTATGGCACGAAGCTGGCCGAAGGCAAGGAAACGCGCGAGATCGACGGCAAGCTCTATGTGTTCGAGAAGCCGATCCACGCCGATTTCGCGCTCGTGAAGGCGTACAAGGGCGACCGCTGGGGCAACCTCGTGTTCCGCAAGACCGCGCGCAACTTCGGGCCGATCATGGCGAGCGCGGCGAAAGTATCGATCGTCCAGGTATCGGAAGTCGTGCCGCTCGGCGGGCTGAACCCGGAACACATCGTGACGCCGGGCATTTTCGTGCAGCGGATCGTCGAAGTGCCGCAGGCCGCGCATGCGGCCGAACTGGCCGCAGACCGTGCCGCAGAAAGCGCCACATCCGAAGCCGCCTGACCGCCCGAGCCATGCATGAGACCGGAGTAGCCGCCAAAGCGCTGACTCCGGTCGACAGGAGAACCCAGATGAAACGATTGACCCGCGATGAAATGGCCAAGCGCGTCGCGCAGGATATTCCCGAAGGCGCGTACGTGAACCTTGGCATCGGCGTGCCGACGCTGGTGGGCAACCACCTCGATCCCGCCAAGGAAATCTTCCTGCACAGCGAGAACGGCCTGCTCGGCATGGGCCCGGCGCCCGCGCCCGGCGACGAAGACGACGAGCTGATCAACGCCGGCAAGCAGCACGTGACGCTGCTCACAGGCGGCGCGTTTTTCCACCACGCCGATTCGTTCGCGATGATGCGCGGCGGCCATCTCGACTACTGCGTGCTCGGCGCGTTCCAGGTGTCCGCGACGGGCGACCTCGCGAACTGGCATACGGGCGCACCCGACGCGATTCCCGCGGTCGGCGGCGCGATGGATCTCGCGATCGGCGCGAAGCAGGTGTTCGTGATGATGGAGCACCTGACGAAACAGGGCGAGAGCAAGATCGTCGCGCAGTGCTCGTACCCGGTCACGGGCGTGCAGTGCGTGAGCCGCATCTATACGGATCTCGCGGTGCTCGACGTGACGCCTGACGGCCTCACGGTATCCGAGATCTTCACCGACCTGTCGTTCGACGAGCTGCAGAAGCTGACCGGCGTGCCGCTCATCGACGCAACGCAGAAGGCCGCCGCCTGAACCGGAAGCAGCCGGTGTGCGCTTGAAGCGCACGCCGGCGAGCTTCGGTGGACAATAGGCGCACGCCGTTTCCCATCCTGATGCCATGCTCGAAGACAGCGCCCGCCTGACCTCCCTCATCTGCGGCACCGAGCCGCTCAACCGGATCTGGTCGCCCCGCGCGACCATCCAGCGCATGCTCGACGTCGAGGCGGCGCTCGCTCGCGCGCTTGCCGCGCAGCAGGTGATTCCCGCTGCCGCGGTTGCGCCGATCGAGCGCGCGTGCGATGCCGGCCGGCTCGACGCGGACGCGCTCGCGCGCGATGCCGCGCTCGGCGGCAACCTCGCGATTCCGCTCGTCAAGCAGCTGACCGCGCGCGTGAAGGCCGACGACCCCGACGCCGCGAAATTCGTGCATTGGGGCGCGACGAGCCAGGACATCATCGATACCGCGACAGTCCTGCAGCTGCGAGACACGCTCGACGTGCTCGAACCGATGCTCGATGAAGCCTGCGCATCGCTGGCCGAGCTGGCCCGCACGCATCGCGCGACGCCGATGATCGGCCGCACGTGGCTGCAACAGGCACTGCCGATCACGCTCGGCCTCAAGTTCGCGCAATGGCTCGATGCGCTGCTGCGTCACCGCGCGCGTTTCGCTGAATTGCGTGAGCGTGCGCTGGTGCTGCAGTTCGGCGGCGCGGCGGGCACGCTCGCGAGCCTGCGCGAGCACGCGCGCGGCGTGACGGCCGCGCTTGCCGGCGACCTGAAACTCGCGGTGCCGGATGTGCCGTGGCACACGCAGCGGGATCGCATCGCCGAGGCCGCTGCATGCTTCGGCATGCTGACCGGTACGCTCGGCAAGATCGCGCGCGACGTGTCGCTGCAGATGCAGACCGAAGTCGGCGAGCTCGGCGAGCCGGCCGCGGCCGGCAAGGGCGGCTCGTCGACGATGCCGCACAAGCGCAATCCGGTCGGCTGCGCGGCCGTGCTGACGGCCGCGGTGCGTGCGCCGGGCCTCGTCGCGACGGTGTTCGCGGGGATGGTCCAGGAGCACGAGCGCGCGCTCGGCGGCTGGCAGGCCGAATGGGATGCGCTGCCCGACCTCGCACGCCTGACGGGCGGCGCGCTTGCGCAGATCGCGCAGATCGTCGCGGGCCTCGACGTCAATACCGAGCGCCTGGCCGCCAATCTCGACCTGACACATGGCCTGATCCTCGGCGAGGCGGTGATGCTCGCGCTCGGCGACAAGATCGGCCGGCTCGATGCGCACCACGTCGTCGAACACGCATCGAAGGAAGCGGTACGCACCGGCGCGCCGCTGTTCGACGTGCTCGCTGCCGATCCGGCCGTTTCCGCCCATCTGTCGCGCGATGCGCTCGCGCGGCTGCTCGATCCTGCACATTACGTCGGCGAGGCGCAGGCCTATGTCGACGCCGTGCTCGCCGCTTGCGCGAGTGCGATTCCACAAGGAGAACACTGATGCCTTTCGCCACTGTCAACGGCGTGCAACTGCATTACCGGATCGATCGCGCCGCGCGCGACGACGCGCCGTGGCTCGTCTTCTCGAACTCGCTCGGTGCCGACCTGCAGATGTGGGCGCCGCAGATCCGTCCGCTCACGCAGCACTTCAACATCCTGCGCTACGACACGCGCGGCCACGGCCACTCGGCCGCGCCGGCCGGCTCGTACACGGTCGACCAGCTCGCGGGCGACGTGATCGGCCTGCTCGATCACGTCGGCATCGCGCGCGCGCATTTCTGCGGGATCTCGATGGGTGGCCTGACGGGCGCCGCGCTCGCCGCGCGTTTTCCGTCGCGGATCGGGCGCGCGGTGCTCGCGAACACCGCCGCGAAGATCGGCTCGCCGGAAGTGTGGGGGCCGCGCGCGCAGAAGGCGCGCACCGAAGGGATGGCGGCGCTCGCGGATGCGGTGCTGCCGCGCTGGTTTACGAATGGGTTCGCCGAGCGCGAGCCGCGCCTGATCGATGCAATCCGCGACACGTTCGTGCATACCGACAAGGACGGCTATGCGGCGAACTGCGACGCGCTCAATGTGGCCGACCTGCGTGACGAAGTGACGGGCATCGCGCTGCCGGTGCTCGTCGTGACGGGCGCGCACGACCTGTCGACGCCGCCCGACCAGGGCCGCGCGCTCGCGGCTGCGATTCCCGGTGCGCAGCACGTCGAATTCGATGCCGCGCATATCTCGAACATCGAATGCACCGACGGCTTCAACCGCGCGCTGCTCGATTTCCTGACCGCCTGAGGAGTTCGCGATGGACGACCAGCAACGTTACGAAGCGGGAATGAAGGTGCGCCGTGCGGTGCTCGGCGATGCGCACGTCGACCGTTCGCTCGAGAACCGCACCGAGGTGACCGATGAATTCCAGAACCTGATCACGCGCTATGCATGGGGCGAGATCTGGACGCGCGACGGGCTGCCGCGCCACACGCGCAGCCTGCTGACCATCGCGATGATGGTCGCGCTGAACCGCGGCGAGGAACTCGCGCTGCATCTGCGCGCCGCGCGCAACAACGGCGTGACGCGTGACGAGATCAAGGAAGTGCTGCTGCAGACCGCGATCTATTGCGGCGTGCCGGCGGCGAACTCGGCGTTCCATCTCGCGGACCGGATCTTCAAGGAACAGGATGTGGCCGGCTAGGTGGGGCCGCCTGGGTGCGGCTGGCTGACGCCGGGTCGGTTACATGTCACGACGCACGTCGCGGTATGCGATCGATGACGTAAAGCCGCGCCGGCAATGCTTCGGCGCGCTGCGCACCGGTTGCGGCGCGCAAGCAAAGGAAGGACGCGGCCCAAGAGCCGCGCCGTTTACAGATCGGCTTTGAACGGGACCAGGGCAAGCGCTGAAGCGCCAACGCTGGTTGACCGCAAGGCATCGAACCAGCGTAGCGCCAATGCGCTGACGCCGGTTCCCAGGAGACAAGCGATGAATCGCACCACGGTCGTCAACGTACAGACCTTTATCAACGAGCAGCCGTTCGGCGGCTTTCAGTGGCTCATCTTCGCGATGTGTTTCGTGATCGTGCTGCTCGACGGCTTCGATACCGCCGCGATCGGCTTCATCGCGCCATCGCTGCTGACCGAATGGCATCTGACGAAACCCGATCTCGCGCCCGTGCTGAGTGCCGCGCTGTTCGGGCTCGCATGCGGCGCGCTCGTGTCAGGCCCGCTGTCCGATCGCCTCGGGCGCCGCTCGCTGCTGCTCGGTTCGGTATTCCTGTTCGGCGTCGCCTGCTTCGTCTCCGCGTTTTCGACGAGCATCGGGCAGCTCACGATCCTGCGCTTCGTGACCGGCG
Source organism: Burkholderia sp. Ac-20353 (assembly GCF_017104785.1). Classification (NCBI taxonomy): domain Bacteria; kingdom Pseudomonadati; phylum Pseudomonadota; class Betaproteobacteria; order Burkholderiales; family Burkholderiaceae; genus Burkholderia; species Burkholderia sp. Ac-20353. The sequence continues at coordinate 107,933 of NZ_JAAGPL010000011.1, forward strand.
TCGGGCTGGGTGCCGCGATGCCGAACGCGGTCACGATGATGGGCGAGTTCTGCCCGGACAAGCGCCGCGCAACCGTGATCAACCTGATGTTCTGCGGCTTTCCGCTCGGCGCGGCCTTCGGCGGCTTCCTCGCCGCTTGGATGATTCCCCATTTCGGCTGGCGCAGCGTGCTGATGCTCGGCGGCGTGACGCCGCTGGTGCTCGGTGTGCTGCTGCTCGTCAAGATGCCGGAATCGGTGCGCTTCATGGTCGCGAACAGCCAGCCCGTCGAGCGGATCCGCGCGACGCTCGCGCGCATTTCGCGCGACGCGCTGAACGCCGGCTCGTTCGCGATGACCGAGACTGCGCCGCACACGGGCAGCAAGGGGGCCGGCGTCGTGCTGTCGCGGTCGTACCTCGTCGGTTCGGTGATGCTGTGGCTCGCGTACTTCATGGGCCTCGTGATCTTCTACGCGTCGATCAACTGGATGCCGATCCTGCTGAAGGACGCAGGGCTTTCTCCGCAACGTGCGACGCTGATTTCGGCGCTGTTCCCGCTCGGCGGCGTCGGCGCCGTGCTGTGCGGCGTGCTGATGGACCGCTTCAACGCGAACCGCGTGATCGCCGTGTGCTATGCGCTGACGGCCGTCAGCGTCTATGCGATCGGGCAGGCGGCCGGCAATGTCGGGCTGCTCGTGCTGGTCGTGTTCGTCGCCGGCGTGCTGATGAACACCGCGCAATCGTCGATGCCGGCGCTGGCCGCGGCGTTCTATCCGACGGAAGGGCGCGGCACCGGCGTCGCGTGGATGCTCGGCGTCGGGCGCTTCGGCGGGATCGCGGGTTCGTTCCTCGTCGCTGAACTGACGCGCCGCCATTTCACGTTCGCAGGTGTGTTCGCGACGATTGCCGTGGCTGGCGTGCTGTCGTGCGTTGCGTTGCTGATCAAGCAGATGGCGCGGCCGCACGAGGTCGAGCAGACGCCGACCGGTGCGCAGACGCTCGGACACTGATCGAGGTGGCGCGGCGTGCGCGCCGCTATTCTTCCGCGTCGTGTTCCTTGACGAAGTGACGCAGATACGCGCGGAGCGCGGCATCGCGGCTGCGATGATCGGCGAGGTTGGGGGCGCCCATGTCCTCCTCTTCGCCGAACAAGGTCGGCGGCGCGCAATACGTGCCGACCTCGATGCTTTCGCGCAATACCCGGATGTCATGCGTCAGCTGGTGATATTCGGCGATCCAGTGCATTCCTTCGATGTGCTCGCCCGTTCTCAGCATTGGCTTCATCGGTCGTCTCCCGACAGTGGCGGCTCGACCGGCGAAGCGGTTCTGCGCGCCCGGAATACAAGCGTACGCCTGCACACGGCGAATCTCAACGGGCGCGCGTTAGCGTGCGCTCACTGCGGCAGCAGGTGCTCGACGAGCGGATACAGGGACAGAATCAGCAGCACGGCCATCGTGACGTTGAACATGCGCAGCACGCGGCGGTTCGACAGAAAGCGCCGCAGGCCGAGGCCGAACGCGGCCCACAGGCTGATGCACGGGAAGCCGATCAGGATGAACACGACGGCCATCCACGCGGCGTTCATACCGTAGTCGGCGGACAGCCGGATCGTCGTCGCGGCGGTCAGCACCATCATCCATGCCTTCGGGTTGACCCACTGGAACGCGGCGGCCTCGATGAACGTCATCGGCCGCGCCTTGCCGCCGTTCGCGCGGACCTCGCCCGACGTACCGATCCGCCACGCGAGATACAGCAGGTAGGCGACGCTCGCGATCTCGAGGAGCGTGTACAGCACCGGCACGCGCTTGAATGCTTCGCCGAGGCCGAAACCGACGCACAGCATCAGGATCGCGACGCCGGTGCTGATGCCGAACAGATGCGGCATCGTGCGGCGGAATCCGAAGTTGACGCCCGATGCGAGCAGCATTGTGTTGTTCGGGCCGGGTGTGATCGACGTGACGAGCGCGAACAGCATGCCGGCGGGCAGCGCGCTGAGCGTGAGGAATTCCATGGTGGTGATCTCCATCGGTGAAGCGGGGGGATGGAGGCAGTTTAGCGACGGTTGGCGGTACGGTACCGGTACAGTTTGTTTGACGGTTGCCGGTACGGGGGCGGAGGCGGATGTGTTGTTTGTTGTTGACTTTTGTTGTCTCTCAGAAAAGATGTCCGCAGTCTCAATATGTTGTCTTTGAATAAAAGACGCATTTTTTTGCAATTGGTGCTTGACGTGTCTAATTTATGAGAAAGTGTCGATCAAATTTTTGAGATACGGGGTATGCGCGCAATCTTCGTTTTCGGTGGTGTTCGAACAACTAGTCGATCCTGATGTAAGTGATCACTCACTATTAACTTGCACGTTAACCCGGCGTGAGGGGTACGGCGGACCTTGATCAGGGAGAATGAACGATGCTCAGGGGAGCCTTTGATTTTCGAGCAATTTTCCAGATAGGGGCACCTAAGCCTAGCGTGGGTACGCCTTGTAGCCCCGTATAAATTTCCTTTTCAATAAAGCACTTGCTGACTACCCCGCGTGACCGATTTGACGCCCCTCCTATTGCCGTCCGTTAGCCAGGAATGTCGGAGCAGCATCCTATCGATGTAAGGCATCCTTAGCTGTTCGCGGACTGATGCCTTCGATTTTTGAGAAGGCATGGCTAAAGTTTGAAACCTGTTCGTAGCCAAGTCTCCCGGCAATCTGCTCGATTGAATATCTCCCCTGACTCAGCATCTCCAACGCCCGTTGGTGACGAATGGTCCCGGACAGCTCCCGGAAGCTGCACCCTTCCTCGCGCAATCTGCGGGCCAGCGTATGCGCGCTGACATTGATCAGGTCCGCCAGCTCGGCTTGTGTCGGCTGGCAGTTCTCGCATTCGCGCAGCATCAGCTCCACCCAGGTGCGCCATTGCCTTGTTTGCGTAAACGAGCGCTGCATATTTTGCAGTTCGTCCAGCGAGGGAAGCGTGTTTGTGTCTTCGAGGCGAAGAGGAAACAAAGACACGGCGTCCGGAATGGTCGTGCGGACCTCGGGCAAATCGCCTGCCGAGAAATGGACTCTCAGTTTCGGCAGCCGCGAGAAGCGCCTGGCATGCGGCGGTTTCGGTATGGGCAGCCAGCCGTCGAACACGGGCAGCCGGCTGCCCATCAGGGCTTCGAGCAGGCGATAAAGCGAGACGACATGAATCTCGTAGAAGGCATGCAAGGTGAAGGTCGACATGCCGGCCGCCGGCCGCCAGATCAGTTCGCCGTGATTTTTCCCGGTGCGATACACCAGCGTGAAACTAGGCGACATCAGACGCGCGAAGCGCACCCCAAGGCTCAATACTTCCCCGATGGTCCGGCAGTGCGCGGCGGCATGGCCGAGCAGGCCATGAGACGCCAGGGTGATGCTTTCGCCGAGCTCAAAACCCAGATCGGTGCGGCCGGTCAGCCGATGCAATGCCAGGAACAGCGTGTCGAATTCGTCGATGGTCAGGATTGAATCAGGACTGCAGAGCTGTTCCAGATTCAATCCGGTATCCGATTGAATCTGCTCCACGAATTTCTCCTCCGAACGTGCCAGCAACTGGATCAGCGGCTGCGAATAACGGGTCGGAATAAAGGCTTGATATAAGGGCATGAGCGTCTCCAGCCAGGCAGGTAGCGTACTTCTCGTGCACAAAAAACACAAATTTTTCGGCGGGGGAATGGGTAGATTGTCGCCAACGAGGCACCTCTAAAAACGTGCCTCTGCATCAATCCATTCAGAGGAGACCTGCCATGAAAGTGGCTGATGCGCGTATTCATGCGCGCTTGATCAATTTCGACCGGATGTCCCCGATCGGGTACTGGAAAACGTCGGTCCGACGCTATTCGAATCGATGCGAAGCGAATGGAATTCGGCGAATCGACCTGGCCGGTTTTCAGGGCTGACGCGATGGACGGAGTCGTCTCCCGCGCCATTACGGTACAAGGCGCGACCTTGAATGTGACCCTCGTGGGCGAGGGGCCGGCGGTCTTGCTCGTGCATGGTTTTCCCGATGACCACCAGGTGTGGAAACACCAGATCCCGGCGCTGGCCGCAGCCGGCTACCAGGTGATTGCACCCGATACGCGGGGTTGCGGTGCATCGTCGGTGCCCGCCGGCCGCAACGCATACCGCTTGTCCAGTCTGGTAAGCGATCTCAAGGACCTGCTCGATGCCTTGGGCATCGAGCAGGTCGAACTGGTCGGTCACGATTGGGGCGGTGTCATCTGCTGGCATTTCGTCATGGCCCATCCCGAACGCGTCAGGCGTTACGTCGCGCTTTCCATCGGACATCCACGGGCCTACGCCACCGACGGAATGAAGCAGAAGCTCAAGGGTTGGTACGCCGTGATGTTCCAGTGGCGCGGTGTGGCCGAAGCCTTGCTCAAGTGCGGGAACTGGTGGTTTTTCCGCGTGTTGACCGGATACCAGTCGGATCAGGCGAAATGGATCGACCAGCTTTCCCGCCCCGGTCGTTTGACGGCCAGTCTGAATTATTACCGCGCCAATCTCGTCTGGCTGCTCATGCGGCGGCGTTATCCGGAAGTTGTCGTGCCGGTATTGGGCATCTGGAGTTCGGCAGACAGGTTCCTGAGCGAGGGGCAGATGCTTCGGTCTGAAAACATGGTGTCTGCCGGCTGGCAATTCCAGCGTATCGATGGCGCAGGACATTGGCTGCAGGTCGATGCCCCGGAGCGCATCAATGCACTTCTGCTGGCTTTTTTCGAGGGAGGTGCCGCATGAAGGCCGTCTTGTGCCAGGGCGAGGAGTTGACCGTCGCCGACCTGCCCGATCCCGAGCCGGGACCCGGGCAGATACTGCTGAAGGTCCTGCGATGCGGCATTTGCGGTTCCGACCTGCATATGCAGAAGTATTGCGATCACATGGCATCCATTGCACGCCGCGTCGGCCTGGCGCGTTTCCCCGGTAGTCGTGACGCGGTGGTCTTCGGTCACGAATTCTGCGGGGAGATCCTTGATTACGGCCCGGGCGCATCGAAGCGTCTGCGGAAAGGGTCGCGCGTGTGCGCCATCCCCATGCTGAGGCAGGGCCGGGATATCTCGATGATCGGCCTGTCCTCGGAAGCACCCGGTGCCTATGCCGAGCGGGTCGTCGTCCAGGATACGTTGATGGAGCCCGTTCCCGACGGACTGCCTACCGATATGGCCGCCCTGACCGAGCCGATGGCCGTGGCGCTCCATGCCTATCGGCACAGCGGGATCAAGCACTCGGATGTGGCGATCGTGATCGGTTGCGGTCCCGTCGGCCTGGGACTGATCGCCATGTTGAAGGCGCACGGTGTGCATACGGTGATCGCCAGCGATTTTTCGCCAGGCCGGCGCGCGCTGGCGACAAGTTTCGGCGCGGATGTCGTGATCGATCCCGCCGAGGATTCACCGTTCTCGCGCTGGGAGGAGTTCGGTCATTTCGGAAACCTGCCGGCCTTGCTGGAGATGGCGGTCGCCACGCGAGAAAAGCTCGGCCGGCTGCCGCTGCCCTGGTGGCATGCCTGGCGTCTGGCGGAGAAAGCCGGATTGAAACCCAAACGTCCAGTCATTTTCGAATGCGTAGGAGTGCCAGGCGTCATCAGGCAGGTCATGGACGGGGCGCCTCTCATGTCCCGCATCGTCGTGGTCGGGGCCTGCATGCAGCCCGACACGATCGAGCCCGCCATCGGCATCAACAAGGAAATCGAGCTGAGGTTCGTATTCGGTTACTCGCCGCTCGATTATCGCGACGCTTTGCATCTGCTCGCCGACGGCAAGCTGCAGGTGGCGAAGCTGGTGACCGGTACGGTCGCGCTGGATGACGTCGGCCAGGCATTCGACGATCTCGCGTCCCCCGGGGTGCACGCAAAGATCCTGATCGATCCGTCTTTGTGAAACACGCGTCCGGGCGGCGACAGCCCCAGGGACTGCAGCAACAAGCATAGCGTGGCGCCACATGAAGCGCCACGCATGTGAAAAACGAAAAATACAGGAGACGATATGAAGCACATCAGCTTGGCGGTTCTTTTTTCGCTTGCGGGAATTGCGACGGCTCACGCCCAGTCGGCCGGGCAGTGGGTGTTCAACGCAGGCTGGATGCATTTCGCGCCGCAGGATTCGAGTCAGCTCTTGAGCGTGAGCGCGCTGGGCAGTTCGACCACGGTTCCGGGAAGCGGCGCGACGGTATCCAATGCCGATACGTTTGCGTTCACGGCGACCTACTTTGTCACGGATCACGTTGCCGTCGAGACGCTGTTGGGTGTGCCGCCCAAGCTGACGCTGAGCGGAACGGGTTCGCTTTCCTCGCTCGGAGAGCTGGGCAGCGCGCGCGTCTGGAGTCCTGTGATCCTGGCGCAATACCACTTCGGGGAGCCGACCGCGCGCTTGCGCCCCTACGTGGGCGCGGGCGTCGGTTACGTGTCGTTCAAGAGCATCAAGCTGAACGACCGTGTCGCCACGGGGCAATTGCTTGCATCACCGAGCTTCGGCACGAGTCTGGAAGGACCGACGTCCGCGTCGTTGAGCAATTCGTTTGCGCCCATCATCAACGCCGGCCTTGCATACAACCTGGACAAGCACTGGTCTGTTGGCCTTTCCGCATCGTATGTCTGGCTGTCGACGCGAGCCACGCTGACGACGCGGGCGCCGGCCGGGGTCGTCTCCAGTACGACCAAGCTGAAGCTCAATCCGATCGTGACGTTTGCCTCGCTGGGCTATCGATTCTGATTGCAATGATCCGACCCGCCGGAACGAGGTTTCGGCGCCACCAGTTTCGCTGTTGCGCCAGATGCGCGCGACAGCCTGATTAGCCAACCGGAAGAGCCCATGGAAGGTTTGATGATGCAACAACCGTTGATCGTTTCGTCGCTGCTTGTGCACGCCGAACGCCATCACGGTGAACAGGAGATCGTTTCGAAGCGTATCGAAGGCGATATCCATCGATATCGTTTCGCCGATCTCGCACGTCGTGCAAGACGGATGGCGAATGCGCTGGTCACGCTGGGCATATGTCCCGGCGATCGCGTCGGTACGCTGGCGTGGAACGGCTATCGTCACATGGAGCTCTATTACGCCGTGTCGGGGTCCGGCGCCGTGCTGCATACGCTGAATCCGCGCCTGCATCTCGATCAGATCGTGTACATGGTCGAGCATGCCGATGACCGCGTGATCTTCTTTGATCTCGACATGCTGCCCATCGTCAGGGAGCTGGCTGCCCGCATCGGCAGCGGCAGGATCTTCGTGGCCATGACCGACCGCGAACGGATGTCGTCGATGCTGCCGCTGCTGGCTGGCGTGCTGTGCTACGAAGACCTGATCGAGGCACACGGCGACCGCTTCGAATGGCCTCGCCTCGACGAAAACGAGGCGGCTTCGCTGTGCTACACGTCGGGCACGACCGGCCATCCCAAAGGGGTGCTGTACAGCCATCGGTCCACGCTGCTGCACACCTTCGCGGTGGCCTTGCCGGATGCGCTCAACTGCTCGGCGCGGGACACGATCCTGCCCGTCGTGCCGATGTTTCATGTGAACGCCTGGGGCTTGCCGTATGTCGCGTGCATGGTGGGGGCGAAGCTGGTATTTCCGGGGGCCTCGCTCAAGGGCCGGGAGCTGTACGAGCTGATCGAAGCCGAAGGCGTCACGCTGTCTGCCGGCGTGCCGACCGTCTGGCAGGGGCTGCTGGCCCATGTGAACGCGGAGCGGCTCGAATTCTCGTCGATGAGACGCACCGTGATCGGCGGCGCTGCGTGTTCGCCTGCCGTGATTGCGGAATTCGAGCAAGTGCACCGCGTCGAGGTGCTCCACGCCTGGGGCATGACGGAACTCAGTCCGCTCGGCACCATCGCGACGCTCAAGCCGCGCCATGTTTCGGCGGGGCCGGAAGTCCAGGTTGCCGTGAAGTCGAAGCAGGGGCGCGCGGTCTTCGGGGTCGACATGAAGATCGTCGGAGACGACGGTGACGAACTGCCGTGGGACGGCCACTCGACTGGCGAGCTGATGGTGCGGGGGCTGTGGACCGTCGATGCGTATTTTCGCGGAACCGATAGCCGCCCCCATATCGACGGCTGGTTCCCGACCGGCGATATCGCGAAGATCGACAGCGACGGTTTCATGCAGATCACCGATCGGGCCAAGGATGTCATCAAGTCCGGCGGCGAATGGATCAGTTCCGTCGAGATCGAAAACGTGGCGAGCCGTCATCCGGATGTGGCGACCGCAGTCTGTATCGCCGCGCGCCATCCCAAATGGGACGAGCGCCCGCTGCTGCTGATCGTGAGAAAGAACGGCGACGCGTTGACGGAAGCCGGGATGCTCTCGTTCTTCGACGGAAAGATCGCCAGATGGTCCAGGCCCGATGCCGTCGTTTTTATCGAAAGCGTCCCGCTCGGCGCCACGGGAAAGATCCTCAAGCACAAGTTGCGCGAGCAATTCAGTGAATACCTGTTGAAGCAGCATGCCTGCGCGCATTAACGCGGGTCGGTCAATTTTTCAGAGGTCTACTATGCCATTCCAGAAAAAAGCCATTCAGTATTCAACCATCTGCGTCGCGGATCTCAAGCGGTACCGTCATGTGCAGAGACTGGCCTATGACTGCGTCGAATTCACGGCAGCCAGCCTGCGTACCGGCATGACCGAGCGGCACGCCTGCGCGATCATGAAAAACTGGTTGAAGGAACACGGTGTCGACGATCTGTTTCACGATCCGTTCGCATGGTTCGGCGATCGTGCGGCGTTCAAGGGGTTCTGGGCGGATCATAAATTTTTGCCTTCGGATCGCCAGATCGAGGAGGGCATGCCGGGCATTCTGGACATCGCTCCGATCGTCGACGGTTATTCCGCCGATATCGGCTATTGCTTTGTGCACGGTCGGAATCCGGGAATGCAGGACGTGCTTGACGACATGACGCGCACGCTGCTGAGCGCTCGAGACTGCATTCTCGAAGGTGTCCGCGCGGGTGCAACCTTCCGCACCGTCTACCGTGAGGTGGATGCCCTGATCAAGCGCGCCGGGTACGTCAATCAGCACAAGCGTTACCCGCATCGCGTGCTGGGCCACCGTGTCGGACGCCATATGCGCAATCCCTTGAACAAGGTTCGGTGGCTGGGTTTCGGCCTGCCGACCTATCTTTCCCTGATGAGCAGACAATGGGGCTCCAAGCTTGCCCCTCGCCTCGTGCATTCGCCCTTGTGGAACGATCTGCGCGAGTCCGATCACCGGCCGTTCGAAGGCTTGTGGGCTATCGAACCCCATATTTCGCTGCCCGATCAGAGCCTCGGCACGAAGTGGGAAGAAATCCTGGTGATCGCAGACAACAATGCGTGGTGGCTCGACAATGACACGCCGCATTGTCGACAGGGCGAGCAACGAGGGTGGTGGCGCCCGTCGTCCGAATCCGCTACGCAGGTCTTTTTGCACCAGGCCGACGAGCTGCTCGTCCTGGCATGAACTCGCGGACCCGGAAAGGAGCAGGGAGATGGCAATGATGTCCCTCGCAGGCAAGCGAGTACTCGTGACGGGCGCGTCTTCGGGCATCGGATATGAAACAGCCCTTGCATTCGCTCGCCGTGGTGCGAATCTCGTGCTCGTCGATATCGACGCCCAGGCGCTCGAGACCGCTGCGCAATCAGTACGCGGATGCGGCGTGCAATGTCTGACGTGGACGGTCGACGTTGCCGATGCCGGGGCCATGGCGGCCATGGCTCAGGCGGTGCGGGAGATGGCAGGCGTGCCCGATGTGCTCGTCAACAATGCGGGCATCGCTTTTCTTGGCGCGTTTCTCGAGACGCCGCAGGAGGCCTGGCGACAGATGTTCGATATCAACGTCATGGGTGTGGTCCTGGGTTGCCGCTTATTCCTGCCGTCCATGCTCGAAGCGGGCGGTACGAGGCATATCGTTAATGTCGCCTCGGCGGCGGGCCTGGCACCGGCTTATCTGATGTCGGCTTACGTGGCGTCGAAACACGCAGTCCTGGGTTTGACCGACAGTCTGGCGATGGAGCTTGCGGATTCGGACATCGGCGTTTCGGTGGTGTGTCCGGGCATCATCAACACCCCGATCGCCAAGCCCGGTTCCTCGCGCGTCGGGAAGAGCGTGACACGCCATCAGTTGGAGCGTCTCGGGGAACTTTACAGAACCAAAGGCGCGCATCCCCGGCTCGTCGCCGAAGCTATCGTCGATGCGGTGCTGTACGGCAGGGGGCTGGTTCTGGTCGGGCCCATCGCCCGCCTCGTTTACAACATGCGCCGCGTGTCCCGTTCACTGCTCATGAAACTCATGCTGGCCGAAGCGAAAAAGATCTGGCGTTGAACCGTCAGTTCCTCAACCGGCGAGACCGCCTGCGCCCGAATCCGGCCGCGGTTTCGCATATTCAATTGAAAGGAGATCGACAACGATGACGAACGCATTGTGGTGCGTAATGATTGCCGCGCTAATGCCGCTTGCAGGCTCGATTACTGCAAAACTGGGCAGCCGCATGCCCATACGTGCCAACCATCATGTCCGTGAATGGCTGGCGGGGCTCGATGGATGGGCAAAGCGAGCCCACTGGTTCCAACTGAATTCGCTGGAGGCATTTCCCATGTTTGCCGCGGCTGTGTTGACAGCGCAGTATCTTCACGCACCACAGATGCGGATTGATCAGCTTGCCATCGCGTTCATCGGGTTGCGTCTGGCTTATTTTGTTTTTTATCTTGCCGATTGGGCGACCTTGCGCACCCTGGTATGGACCGGTGGTTTCGCCTGCACGATAGCTCTCTTCGTTACAGGCGCTTAAGAAACGGTTTCAAACGACCCTATGGGCCCGCTAACACCGGGTCGGCAACCTTGGTCGAGGAACCCACTGCTCTGTTCCCCGGGTGCCCGTTTGGCACGACGAGTCTCTAAACCGGCTTGAGCGGTGCGCGTTTCTCGACTTCGCGGTCATCTGTCGTCTCGCCAATCAAGCCGCAATGCGTGACAGGCGACCGCGGATGATCTCGGTGGCCTCGCTCACGATGCGCTCGATGAGTTCCTTCACAGTCGGGATGTCGCGGATCAAGCCGACGACCAGACCGCATGACCATGCGCCCGTGTCAAGGGCGCCTTCTTTCATGATTCGCGGATACACGCCGGCGACCTCCTCGGCGATATCTTCGAACCTGATGCTGGCGCCGAGCGTACTCTCTTTTTCGAGGATGCGGTCAACCGCGGCATTGCGCAGCACGCGCTCGGTATTGCGCAGCGGGCGCATGACCAGACGTGTGTCCAGTTCGGTGGCCGAGACCAGCGCCCGTTTCACGTTCTCGTGCACCGGCGCCTCACGGGTGGCGATAAAGCGCGTACCCATATTGATGCCATCCGCGCCGAGCGAGAGTGCGGCAGCCAGTGACCGGCCATCCGCCATGCCGCCGGAGGCCACGAACGGAATCTCGAGCTCATCGGCAGCGCGTGGCAGCAGAATGAAGTTGGGAATGTCGTCCTCGCCTGGATGACCGCCGCATTCAAATCCATCCACGCTGACCGCATCGCAACCAATGGACTCGGCCTTTAGCGCATGACGAATCGAGGTGCACTTATGGATCACCTTGACACCGGCCTCCTTGAGCGCTGTCAGGTATTGCTGAGGGTTGTTGCCGGCAGTTTCCACAACCTTGACCCCGCCTTCGACGACGGCCCGAATATAGCCGGGATAATCTGGAGAACTGACGGTTGGAAGGAAGGTCAAGTTCACACCGAACGGCTTCTCGGTCATCTCGCGGCAGCGCCGGATTTCGGCAGCCAGATCTGCCGGTGTTCGCTGGGTGAGGCCGGTGATGATGCCGAGGCCACCTGCGTTGGAGACGGCCGCCGCAAGCTCGGCGAGCCCGACATGATGCATGCCCCCTTGGATGATCGGATATTCGATGCCGAAGAGTTCGGTGATCTTGGTTTTCATGATGTTTGCGGTTTAAGTTGATACGAAAGCGCCTTGGCATGCGGGGAGCGCGTCGCGACCACGACACGCGTCATCGCACGGCTGAATACTGCTGGTGCGATCCCCTGCTCTGCTGGCTGCATTGAAAATCTGGTTCGCCACGCTGCGCTGGCGCCAGGTGGACAAGGCGAGTTTCCCCGTGGCCCGAATTGCTGTACATTGGCTAAACTGACATATTCAATGCGATATACGACACAGCATGCCTCGCGCTGCCATCCTTGCGTATGACGATTGCTACGCTTCCAGCTTGGGAGGATTCGCTGACATCCTTCAGGTGGCGAACTCGCACTTGCGGCGACAGATGGGCGATGGAAATGCGCGGTTCGAGTGGCGGTTCGTTTCCCCGACGGGGAAACCCATTACGGCGAGCAACGGTCTGCAACTGAACACGGAACCGATTCGACCGCGGGAGAAGTTCGATCTGGTTTTTGTTCCCAGTGCGCACTACGCGAGCGGCAAGGCCTTTGACCAGTTGTTGGCACGACAGTCTGCTGCATACGACTGGCTTGTTTCGCAATGGGACTCAGGGGCCTACCTTGCGGCAAACTGCACCGGCACCTTCGTCCTGGCCAAAACCGGCCTCTTGGACGGACGGCCTGCGACGACCACCTGGTGGCTGGCAGACCAATTTCGCAGTCGGTTTCCTCGCGTCGACCTTCAGCTTGAACCCGTTGTTACTGAAGCAGACCGCCTGATTTGTGCCGGAGCTTCAGCGTCCTACCTGCTGCAGACAATCCATATCGTCGAGCGTTTTTCCGGGGCGATCGTCGCTTCGCAGTGCGCCAAAACGATGCTGATCGATGTCAGCCAGACGAAGCAATTACCGTATCTCCCGTTGCTGACGGACAAAGCTCACGCCGACTCGCTGGTTCACCGTGCTCAGCACTGGCTGCAGAAGAACATGGCGAAGGACGTGAAGATGTCAGTGATGGCGCATGACCTTGGCGTGAGCGAGCGCACGATCATCCGCCGATTTCAGGCAGCACTGAACCAGCCGCCGTTGCGGTATTTGCAAAGCCTACGCATCGAGGCTGCACGCAGTTTGCTGGAGGCCGGAGATCTCAGCCTCGAGAGGATTACGGTCCAGGTGGGATACAACGACACGAGCTCATTCTGCCGGCTATTTAAGGATAAGGTCGGCCTCAGTCCTGGCGCGTACCGTGATCGCTTTCGCCCCACGGCGGAGTCGCGACAATGAATTCGTCTCTGGTCGAGACAGTGACCACCTTCGCGTCCTGTTCCAGGCGATGCTGAAGGTCGTTTTGCAGCAGTTCTGTTCGATGGTGTCGACATAAACGGAGTCGTATCGTGGCGCGAGGTTGCAACGGCTTACCGCATAGGGCATAGCCACGATACGGTAATCGAGACGACGATTCCTGCCGAGTCCATCGAACCCGCACATCGTTTGAAGGCTGATCGCTGTAACGTCGCGAGATGGTACCTGGCGACGAGCATACCCTTCTGCGACGGTGTCTTTCGCCAAGTTATGCACGAGATACACCGACGGAGGCAGGCAATCTTCCAAAGACGACTTTTCTGAGAATCTTCGTACCCAAGGACACTTTTTCTGAGACGAGCAGCGGGCACTCGTCTCAAAAAAGATGTCCAAATCCTTGATTTGTCTAGGGTGCCAAAGACACCTTTTCTGAGAGCCAACATTGTTGTTGACTTTTTATCTTAAAAAGGAATAATTCTCATTTCGATCTTCGGGCGGTCCGGGTTTGCTCCGGTCGCAGGCCACTGGAGCGACGGATCGTGGGGCGGAGGAGGTGACTCGGCGTGCCGCGCAGTCGCTCCGATGTTGCCCGGATACATCGAACACGCAATACCTCGGGTTCAGCGGAATTGTCATTGCCCAGTTCGCGGTGACCGATTTTCACAATAAGACAGAACGGAAGCAGAACGATGCGGTCGATCAGGAGTGCAGAAGGTTTGGAGGGGGCGCCGCGCGTCGCACGGCGAGTGCCGGCGCGTCGGCAGGACAAGTTGATTCTCGCGTGCGCGCTGGCGTTCGCGTCATGGAATGTCCACGCGCAAGAGGCCGCGAGCAACGGTATGGAGACCGCGCAGGACAAGGCCGCATCAGGTGTTGCGCCGCAGGATTCGGCGACTGCCGCCGCAGGGACGCTCGATGCGATTTCTGTCAAGGGTAGTCGCCCGTCGCTGTATGCGGTACCTGACGTCAACGTCGGCGCACTCGGCGCGAAGGATCCGAAGGACCTGCCGATGTCGGTAGCGTCCTACTCGAGCGAGCTGATCGAGGCGCAGCGCGCCCGCACGCTGATGGACGTGCTGAAGAACGATCCGTCGGTGCAGAACACCGCGGTGGGCGGTGCAATGGACAACATCAGCATCCGCGGCTTTCCGGTCGACTGGACCAACACGATGCGGCGCGACGGCATGCCGGTTGCGCCTTACTACGACCAGCCGCTTGAGAACGTCGAGCGCGTGGATGTGCTGAAGGGCCCGTCGGGCTTCCTGTACGGCGTGAACTCGCCGGGTGGCACGGTCAACTATGTGCTCAAGCGCCCGACCCGCGACCGCTTCACGACCGTCACCAGCGAAGTGCGCAGCTACGATGGATACTACGGCGCGGTCGACACCGGCGGCCCGATCGGCGACGGCCAGTTCGGCTATCGCTTCAACGCCGCGGGCGAGAAAGTCGGAAACTTCGGCCATTCGGGCGACCTGCGCCGCACGTTCGTGAGTGGCGCGCTCGACTGGGCAATTTCGCCGCGTGCGCTGCTGCGTTTCAACTTCGACTACCAGAACAAACGGCTCGCCGCGCAGCCCGTGATCGGCACGCAGCCTGATGGCTCGCTGCCGCCGCAGTTCGATCCGCGCACGCTGCTCGGGCAACCGTGGCTGCAGTACCGCACCAACACGTTCAACATTGGCGGCCAGTTCGATTTCAAGCTGACCGACAACTGGACCTTCACGACGCAGGTCGCGCAGTCGTACAACAACCGCGACGCGGCGTTTCCGGACATCTACTCGGTCGCGGCGAACGGCAACATCCTGAGCGGCGACATCTATCTGTCGCCGGACCAGAGCTTCCGTGTGCTGTCGACGAACACGTTCGTGACCGGCAAGTTCAATACGGGACCGCTCGCGCACCAGCTTGTGACGGGCGTGTCGACGCGCAACTACGATTCGCAGCAGGGCGGTTTCGGCGTGATGCCGATCACGGTCGGCAACATCTTCAATCCGGTCTATTCGCCGGCGCAGACGACCACGTTCCCGGGCAAGACCCGCACGAAGAACTTCCAGCCGAGCGTGTTCATCAGCGACCTGATCGACATCGGCTCGCACTGGAGCGTGATGCTCGGCCTGCGTCACGTGCGCTACCGCGACGATTCGTATGCGCCGTCGGGCAGCGAGTCGCACTATCAGACGAGCGTGAACGTGCCGTCGGCCGGCCTGATCTTCAAGCCGCTGCCGTCGCTGTCGACCTACGTCAGCTATTCGGAGGGCTTCGAGCAGGGCGGCGTCGCGCCGTACAACACGCTCAATGCGGGCGAGAACCTCGCGCCGGTGAAGAGCAAGCAATACGAAGCCGGCGTGAAGGCCGACATCGGCAGCGACCTGACGGTCAATGCGGCCGTGTTCCGCATCGAGAAGACGCTGCAGTACGTGAACGCGGCGAACTACTACGTGCAGGCCGGCACGCAGCGCCATACGGGCGTGGAACTGACCGCGAACGGCCGCGTGACGCGCGACCTGTCGATCGTCGCGGGCGCTGCCTATCTGCATACCGCGCAGGACGATACGGGCGACCCGGCAACGAACGGCAAACGCGCCGCGAACGTGCCGACGTTCCAGGCGAGCGCGTTCCTCGACTACCGGATCGCGGCCGTGCGCGGGCTGAACGTCGATGCGGGCATCTACTACGTCGGCAGCCGGCCGCTCGATGCGGCGAACACCGTATCGCTGCCGGGCTACGTGCGCTTCGATGCAGGCGCGCGCTACCAGACGCGC
Organism: Burkholderia sp. Ac-20353; assembly: GCF_017104785.1. Classification (NCBI taxonomy): domain Bacteria; kingdom Pseudomonadati; phylum Pseudomonadota; class Betaproteobacteria; order Burkholderiales; family Burkholderiaceae; genus Burkholderia; species Burkholderia sp. Ac-20353. The sequence goes on from NZ_JAAGPL010000011.1 coordinate 123,834, forward strand.
ATCGGCGGTCACACGACGATCTTCCGCGCCGGCGTGCAGAACCTGACCGACAAGCGCTATTGGGCTGCGGCGACCTACAACTCGGTCTGGCCGGGTCAGCCGCGCACGTTCTTCCTGTCCGCGCAGGTCGACATGTAACGCAAAGCATCGACAGAACGAGAGACGACGGCCACCGGACGTGCCACAGAGCACGCCGGCCGTCCCCCCACGAAAACAGGTTATCCGCAGGGCATCCGCCGCACCGCCGGTGTGGCATAGCCCGTTTTCAAACGAGGGAAACGTATGAATCTTGCTGAAGGCATCGATCCATCCGGTCTGCGGCCGGTTTCGAAGTCACTCGCGATCTACGAATTGCGTGACGACGAGGTCACCGGCCTCACGGAAGTCGCGCAGGAACTGATCGCGCATCACGACAGCGTCGAAAGCACGTCGTTCGCGCACGACTGCATGCTGGCTGCACAGGAACTGCCGCGTTCGCTGCGTGCGCTCGCGCAGCGCTATCGGCAACTCGAGCTGCCATGCAGCGTGCTGCTGCTGCGCGGGATGCCGGTCGACGACGCGCGCATCGGCCCGTCGCCGTCGCACTGGGATGCGTCCTGGCGCAATCCGCCGTCGCTGCTCGAAGAAACGATGCAATGCCTGATGACGTCGCTGCTCGGCGACATGTTCGGCTGGCGTACGCAGGAGAACGGCCGTTTCCTGCGCCACATCGTGCCGATCCGGAAGGACCATGCGGAGCAGCTTGGTGGCGGCAGCAGCGTGACGCTGGTGTGGCACAACGAGGAGGCGTTTCACGAGCATCGCGCCGATTTCCTGTCGATTCTCTGCTACCGGAATGACGAACGTGCCGAGACGATCTTCTGCGGCATCGACGAGATCGAGATCCCGGACGACCTGTGGCGCGTGCTGAGCGCGCCGCGCTTCACGATCCTGCCGGACAAGTCGCACCTGCCCGAGCAGAACGTCAGCGAGCATTGGCGGCTCGACGATCACGTGTTCGAACACATCCGCCGCATGCACGAGAACCCGGAGCCGGTGCCGGCGCTGTCCGGCCTGCGTGCGAAGCCGTGGCTGCGCGTGGACGAGGCGTTCATGGCAGCGCTTCCCGGTGATCGCGAGGCCGGGCGCGCGCTGCGCTGGCTGATCGACGCCTGCTATGCCCACCAGACGAGCGTCGTCATGCAGCCGGGCGACATGGTCTGGGTCGACAACAAGCGCGCGGTGCACGGGCGCACCGTCTATCACCCGAACTACGGGCCGCGCCAGCGCTGGCTGCGGCGCGTCAACGTTCACGTCAACCTGCGCGAGACGCTGCCGTTCCGGCAGGCGCCGACGACGCGCGAAATCCTGTGAGGCGCGGATGAATACGATGACATTCGATATGGCCGACGCGGCCGAAACCAAGACAGACGTGCGCCCCCGGCTCGCGACGCAGCCGTCGCAATTGCTCGTGCTTGGCAAGCGCGTGATCGACGAACTCGAATACGACCCGGCGATGGTGCTCGACGCGGTCGAGCGCGCGTATCTCGGTCTTGGTACCGGAGAATCCGACAACCCGCGCAAGCTGATGAGCCAGCCGGCGGACAAGCATTCGGTTGCGTACTCGATGCTCGGCCGCGACGGTGGACGCCGGACGGTCGGCTTCAAGACCTCGTACAAGCACGACCCCGATCACAGCCGCGAGCTGCAGAAGTACTACACAACGCTGCTGCTGTTCGACGACGAGACCGGCCTGCCGGTCGCGATGATGGACGGCAGCCTTGTCGGTTCGCTGCGCACGCCGGCCGTCTCGGCGCTGATTGCGCGCGCAGCTGCGCCGCACGCGCGAACGGCGCTCGTGGTCGGCACCGGCACGCAAGGCCGGATGGCTGCGCCGTTCCTGTTGACTGCGCTGCCGGACATCGAGCGTGTGATCGTGCACGGCCACTACCACGAAGGCATCGACGCGGTTCGCAACACGCTGAAGCGCTTTCACCCGGACCGTGACATCGAGGTGTCGACGGACCTCGACGCGTCTGCAAGACAAGCGGACATCGTGCTCGGCGTGGCCGGCGCGGGTGCGCCGGAGTCAGTGCATCACGCAGCGCTGAAGCCCGGCGCGCTCGCGCTGCTGGTCGGCTACGGCATTCATCCCGACGCGCTCCATCGCGCCGACTACCGGATCGCGACGAGCGAAGCGCAGATGCAGGTGACCGGGGCGGATCTCGTCGACGAGACGGGCAAGCTGCCGCCTGTCGATGCGGAGCTGCCGGACATCCTGCTCGGCCGCAAGCCGGCACGCCGTGCCGACGACGAGATCGTGTACGCGTTCAACAGCGGGATGATCGTGACCGACATTGCGCTCGGCCGCGTGCTGGCCGAGGCGGCGCGTGCGAAGGGGCTCGGCACGGAGGTCGAGCTATGGTGAGCGATGTTCCGCGTCTGCCCGCGTTGTGGGATCCGGCATTGCGCGATTTCGTGGATCAGCGTGAAGCGATGATCCACGAACTTGCGAACGGTTTCGATGCACCAGTTCATCTGCTGTTTCCGGAGCGATTCGCGCGCAATGTCGCGGCGTTTCAACGCGTGCTTGAAGCGCGTCAAGTACCGGGCCGCGTGTACTACGCGAAGAAGGCGAACAAGGCGCGCTGCTTCGTGCGTGCCGCTGCCGAGTGCGGGATCGGTGTCGATGTCGCGAGCCTGGGCGAGTTCGCAGACGCACTGGCCGCAGGCGTCCGTGGCGCCGATATCGGCGTGTCCGGTCCCGCGAAGGCGGGCGACCTGCTCCGGCTCGCGGTGCTGCACGATGCGCTGATCGCCATCGACAGTCCCGACGAACTCAGTCGTCTGATCGCGATTGCGCAGCAATCCGGGCGCATCGCGCGTGTGCTGCTGCGTATGGCGCCGGCCGCGCAGACCGGAAGCCGGTTTGGCCTGAGTGCTGCCGCGCTCGACTCGGCGCTGTCGATGTGTGCATCGAACCGGTCGGCATTGGTGTTCGAAGGTTTTTCGTTTCACTTGTCCGGCTACAGCGCGCAGGCGCGCTGCAATCAGGCAGGGATCGCGGTGCGCGCGTGCGTGGCGGCGCGTGCGCTCGATCTCGCGCCGCACACGATCAATATCGGCGGCGGCTTCGCGATGTCGTACGCGAGTTCGGACGACTGGCGTGCGTTCCAGGCGGCACACGGCCCGGACGACTATCACGCGAAAAAGGTGTTCGAAGGCTTCTATCCGTATCACTCGGCGTGCAGCGGCGCGCAGATGCTCGACGCCATTCTGACCGGCGTCCCGGACCGCGAATCGAAGCCGCTTGGCGATCTGTTGAATGAGCACGGGCTGCAAATCATGCTCGAGCCGGGCCGTGCGCTGCTCGATCAGGCGGGATTCACGGTGTTTGCCGTGCAGGGTGTGAAGGATCGCGGCGACTACGGCATCGCGACCGTGAACGGCACGAGCTTCAGTGTCTCCGAACAATGGTTCGCCAGCGAATTCCTGCCCGATCCCGAGCTGCTGACGGCCGCACGCGAACCTGAACAGCCGCCCCGAGCATCCGGACCTTACCGTGCCTGCGTCGGCGGTGCGAGCTGCCTCGACTCGGACATGATCACCTGGCGCAAGGTCGCGTTCGCGCAGCGCCCCGAACCCGGCGATCTGCTGCTGTACCCGAACACGGCCGGCTACCAGATGGATTCGAACGAATCGCCGTTCCATGAATTGCCGCTGCCCCCGAAGCTTGTCGTAACCCTCGATGGTGCGCGTCCGCGTTGGCGCGTCGATCGCCTTTCCCCGTTTTCCGGAGCCTGACGATGAATATGCGTTTCCTGGGTGAACAACCGACGATCACCGTGCCGGCGATCGTGTCGAAAGTATCGGATCTCATTGGGCGCACGCCCTTGTTCGAGCTGATTCGCGGCGCCAACGGCGCACGCATCCTGCTCAAGCTCGAATCGACGAATCCGACCGGCAGCGCCAAGATCCGGATGGCACGGCAGATGCTCGACGAAGCCGAGCAGGACGGCAGCCTTCGGCCGGCCGGGCGCGTGATCGAATCGACGTCCGGCAATACCGGCATGGGCCTCGCGCTGCTGTCCGCCGAGCGTGGCTACCGGTTCACCGCGGTGGTCGACTGCCACGCGTCGAAAGACAAGCTGCGCGCGATGCAGGCGTTCGGCGCCGAGCTCGTCTACGTAAGCGAAGGCGATGCGCTGGCGACGGCAGACCGCGAGGCGCTTGCCGAGCGAATGGCGGCCGACGATCCGGACAGCATCTGGACCGAGCAGCACAACAATCCGGCTAACGGCAACGGCTATCGCGGGCTTGCTCTCGAATTGCGCGACACGCTCGGCGAGCGGATCGACTACCTGGTCGGCTCGGTCGGCACCGGTGGTTCGCTGTTCGGCACCGCGCGCGAGCTTCGCGCGACGGGTCCGGTGCCGCGGGTGGTGGGTGTCGAGCCGGTCGGCTCGATCGCTTTCGGCGGCGAAGGCGGCCCGTACTACCAGTCGGGCACCGGTACGCCGCCCGGCGCGGAAATCGGCGCGCTGGTCGACCATGCGCTGCTCGACGAAGGCGTCAAGGTGACGGATGCGGCCGCGTTCAACACCGCACGCTACCTCGCGCGCAAGAAGTCACTGCTCGTCGGTGGCTCGGCGGGCGGCGTGATCTGGCATGCGCTGAAGATGTTCGATGCGCTGCCGCCCGATTCGACGCTCGTCGTGCTGGTCTGCGACGGTGGCGAAAAATATCTCGACACGGTATTCAACGACGACTGGATGCGCGAGCGTGATCTGCTCGACGACACCATCGCCCGCGAACTCGATCCCATCTTTGACAACGCGGCATGAAGCTTCATCGACAGTTCTGGCTCGACGCCACGCATATCGGCGCGCTGGCCGGGCCGCTCATCCTCACGCAGCTCGCGCAGGTCGCGCTGACCACCACCGATATCGTGATGATGGGCATGCTCGGTCCGCGCGAGATCGCCGCAGGCGGCCTCGCGCTGACGATCTTCAACCAGTTGCGGACGATGGGGACGGGGCTCGTGACGGGCACCGGCAACCTCGTCGCGTTCGCGAACGGGCAGAAAGACCATGCGCAGATCATGCGTCTCGTGCGAGCGAGCTTTGCATTGTCGACGCTCGCAGCGCTCGCGTTCGCGCTGCTGATGCTGTTCGTCGAGAAGCCGCTCGTCTGGCTCGGCCAGGACCCTGCCGTCGCGCGGCAGGCCGCGTTCTATCTTGCGGCTGCCGCGCCCGGCATGCTGCCGTGCCTCTGGTTTCAGTCGCTGCGGCAATATACGGTCGGGCTGCGCAAGCCAGGACCGCTGCTTGCGATCACGGCCGTGTCGATCGTCGTCAACGCGGCGCTCGACTACGCGCTGATGTTCGGCCGCTTCGGCTTCCCCGAGCTTGGTTTGACCGGCGTTGCGTGTGCGACGAGCGGGGTGTACCTGCTGTCGTTCGTCGCATTTCTCGCGATCGCGAAGCGCCGGGCGGAGCTGTCCGAACACCTGTCGCTCGCCGCATGGCGAGCGGATGGGGACGCGCTCGCACGTACCTGGAAGATGGGCTTGCCGATCGCGGCGACTTACGGGTCCGAAGCGGCGTTCTTCACCGTGCTCACGCTCGTGATCGGCACGCTCGGCACCGATGCGCTCGCCGCGCAGACGATCGTCAACCAGGTGATCTACATCGTGTTCATGATCTCCGTCGGCCTGTCGCACGCGTCTTCGATCAGTATCAGCCATGCGTGTGCGGAGCACGACTATCGTAGCGCGCGTCGGCTCGGCTATACGGGCCTCGCGCTGGGCGTTGCTGCAATGCTGATCGTCGCGCTGCCGTATCTGGTCGCACCGACTCACGTACTCGCGCCGTTCCTCGACCATGGCGCGGCGGCAAACGCGGACGTGCTGCGGCTTGCGACCGGCCTGCTGACGATCGCCGCGCTGCTGCAGATTTTCGATTGCAGCCAGAACATCGGCGTCGGCATCTTGCGCGGGCTCGGCGACGTGAAGAGTTCGTTCCGGATCTCGATCGTCGGCTACTGGATGATCGGCTTGCCGGTCGCGTGGGCGGCGGGCGTGATGCTCGGCTACGGGATCTACGGCATCTGGATCGGCCTCGCGATCGGGCTGGCCGCGACGGCGACGATGCTGTTGCGCAAGTTCGAGTACCGGCTGGGCACGCTGGCGAAACAGGCGAGCGCGGGGCAATCATGAGCGAGCGGGATGGGACGCAATGGCGGGCGTCCGGTGAACCGTCACCGGATAGGCTTTGCATGCGACGCTCGCCGCCCGGCGCGTCAGATGAGCCGCGGGTACGCGTCGCCACGATCATGTGCCTGTTGATCGTCGGGCTGGGAGTCGTTGCGCTCGCGAGCCTGTGCGCGGGCAACCTCGTGCTCAGCCCCGCTGCCGCGCTCGACGCACTGGCGGGCGGCGATTCGCCCGCCGCGCAGATCGTCCATGCATTGCGGCTGCCGCGCTTCGTCGCCGCGCTGCTGGTCGGCGCAAGTCTCGCGGTGGCTGGCGCGCTGATGCAGGGGATCACGCGCAATCCGCTTGCCGATCCGACGCTGACCGGCGTCGTCAGCGGCGCGTCGCTCGCGGTGGTAGCCGCGACCGTGCTGGCGCCGGCGGTGCCGGCCGGCGCGCTGCCGTTCGTCGCGCTGGGCGT